>NZ_MWJN01000200.1:0-4938 GCF_002027145.1 Microbispora sp. GKU 823
TGCTGCTGACACGCTGGGCCCGCGGGTGTCGGAGCTGGTGCGGGCCAACGTGGAGGACTTCTACACCAACGACGGGGTGCGTTACTGGCGGATCTTCGGCAAGGGCGGGCGCACCAGGGACGTCCCGCTGCCCGACGCCGTGGCGGCGGCGCTCGACGCGTACCTGGCGGTGCGGGCGGGCGCAGACGGCGAGAAGGCCCTGTTGCTGTCGTGGCGGGGCAGGCGGCTGGCGCGGGGGGATGTGCAGGCGGTCATCGACCGGGTGCAGCGGCGGGTGGATCCCGGGCGGCGCCGGGCGGTGACACCGCACGGGTTGCGGCACACGACGGCGACGCACCTGCTGGCGGATGGCACGGACATGGACGCGGTGCGGCGGGTGCTGGGGCACAGCGATCTGTCGACGCTGGGCCGTTACCGGGACGACCTGCCCGGGGAGCTGGAGGTGGCGATGGGGTCGCATCCGCTGCTGCGTCGCAGGCGCGGCCGGGCCGGGGGCGACGGCCAGGCCGCGCCGGACGCCTAGCCCTGTGCGGTGCGTACGGGCTGGCGCAGGATGGTGCGCAGGGCCGTGGGGTCGGTCTCCTGGAGGCCGCTCAGGTAGATCTCGTGGTGGAGGCCGGCCGGGACGAGGCCGTGGGCGCTCATGAACTCGTCCATGAGCGCGAGCGATTTCGGTTCCTCGGCGAAGGAGCCGTGGTGGGTCATCTGGACGCACCGCCCGTCGGTGAAGGTGACGAGCTGGACGGCGTCGATGCCGGGGGCGGGGCGGGCGGCCTCGCGGGCCTGGTCGGCGAGGGCGGGGTCGAGGTCGTCGGGCAGGCGGAGGAACAGGTGCCAGTGCCATTCGTCCCGAGGAACGTCGAGAGGGTGGCGGGTGGTGTCCTCGACCCACCAGCGGCCTTCGAGCACGGGCATGGGCAGTCCTCCGGCGAGGCCGGTGAGGGGTCCCGCGACGGCGTACAGGGCGGTGATCGCGGCGATGTGCGCGGCCCCGCCGGGCGCGCCGCGTCCGGTGACGCCGAGTCCCGTGACGGGGCCGAAGTCGGCGAGCTCGGGGGTGTCGGCGGCGGAATACCAGGTCATTCCTCGTCCTCCAGTCGGATCATCAGGTGGGTGACCAGCCGCTCGGGCGGGGTGGTCGCGGGGTCGGAGACGTAGGCCTCGCGGAGGGGGCCGGCAGGGGCGTGCCCGCGTTCGGCGCACCAGGCGAGCAGGGCGTGGGCGGTGAGCGAGATCTGGTCGTAGGGGCCGACGTGGGCGGCGGTGGCGAACGTGCCGCCGGGCAGGATCGCGGGGTCGGCGCCGGGCACCTGCGGCAGGCCGGTGCCGGTGAGGGCGACGGCGACGGGGATGGACTCGCCGTAGTCGAGCGGGAACAGCCCGACCAGGGCGGGTGCGGGTGGCGCGGCGGCCATCAGGCGGGCGACGCAGGCGGAGGTGGCCCGGCCGATGTCCTCGGGGGTGGCCGCCAGGTCGCGGACGACGATCGCGGGGCGCGGGGGTTCGGTGACGAGGGTGACCTCGGCGCCCGGCAGGCCGGTGGCGAGGATGCGTTCCAGGCTCTTGAGGGTGCGCCTGCGGCGGGCGAGTTCGGCCTCCAGGTCGTCCCTGACCCGGGCGAGCGCGGCGGCGGCGGAGTCCCCTTCCCCGGTTTCCCCCGTGTCCCGGGTGCCGGACAAGACGGCCGCGACGACGGGCAGGGGAACGTCGAGGGAGCGCAGCAGGCCGATGGCGAGCGCGTCGCGGGCCTGGGCGGCCCGGTAGTAGCGGTAGCCGCTGGCGGGGTCGATCCAGGCGGGTTCGAGCAGGCCGAGCGTGGCATAGTGGCGCAGTTGCTTGACGCTGAGCCGGGCGAGGCGGGCGAACTGCCCGATCGACAGAAGGTCGTCGTTCACGTGCCTCAGCATGGCCTCTCCCCCCGTGGGAGAGTCCACCGCGGAATTTCTGGGAAAGTTGTCGCGCCGGGTGTCGAGAATGCGGTGCCGGCTCCGTCCCAGGGGCAGGAGCGGCCACGACGGGCCGCGCGACAAGAAGGAGAACCACCGTGAAGTACCTGCTGCTGAAGCACTACCGAGGTGGTCCGGCCCCCGTCGTCGACTACGGGTCGCTGGACCAGTGGACGCCGGAGGAGGTCGACGCGCACATCCAGTACATGCGCGACTTCGCCGCCCGCCTGGAGGAGACGGGTGAGTACGTCGGCGAACAGGCGCTGTCACCCGAGGGCACGTTCGTGCGGTACGACGGCGAGGGGCGCCCGCCGGTGACCGATGGCCCGTTCGCCGAGACCAAGGACCTCATCGCGGGCTGGATGATCATCGACGTGGACTCGTGGGATCGCGCGGTCGAGCTGGCCGGGGAGCTGTCGGCCGCTCCCGGGCCACGCGGCGAGCCGATCCACGAGTGGCTCGAGGTCCGGCCGTTCCTCACCGAGCCGCCCACGGTGACCGAGTGAACGAGTCGCTGGTGCGGGAGCTCGTACCCGCGGTGATCGGTGTCCTCGTCCGGCGCGGAGCCGACTTCGCGTCGGCCGAGGACGCCGTGCAGGAGGCCCTGATCCGGGCGCTGGAGACCTGGCCCGGCGATCCGCCGCGCGATCCGAAGGCCTGGCTCGTCGCGGCCGCCTGGCGCAGGTTCCTGGACGCCGCGCGTGCCGAGGCGTCGCGGCGGGGGCGGGAACTGACCGTGGAGGCCGAGCCTCCCGCCGGTCCTGCGCCCGCCACCGACGACACCCTGCGGCTGTACTTCCTGTGCGCGCACCCACCCTGCCGCAGAGCTCGGCCGTCGCGCTGACGCTGCGCGCGGTCGGCGGCCTGACCACCCGGCAGATCGCGGCGGCCCACCTCGTCCCCGAGGCGACCATGGCGCAGCGGATCAGCCGGGCCAAGCGGAAGATCGCGGGGCTGCCGCTCGACCAGCCCGGCGATCTCGGGACGGTGCTGCGGGTGCTCTACCTCGTCTTCAACGAGGGGTACGGCGGAAACGTCGACCTGGCGGCCGAAGCGATCCGCCTGACCCGCCAGCTCGTCGCCTTGACCGGCGAGCCCGAGGCCGCCGGGCTGCTCGCGCTCATGCTGCTGCACCACGCGCGTCGCGCGTCTCGCACCGGTCCGGGTGGTCGCCTGGTGCCCCTCGCCGAGCAGGACCGGTCGCGCTGGGACACCGGCCTGATCGCCGAGGGGGTGACGATCCTGCAGGCCGCGCTGGCCCGCGACCGGCTGGGCGAATACCAGGCGCAGGCCGCGATCGCCGCCCTGCACGCCGACGCCCGCAGCGTCTGCGAGACGGACTGGGTGCAGATCGTGGAGTGGTACGACGAACTGCTGCTCCTCACCGGCAGCCCGGTGGTGCGGCTCAACCGCGCGGTGGCGGTCGGCGAGGCCGACGGGCCGCAGGCCGGGCTGGCGGCGCTGGCCGGCGTGGACCCCGGTCTGCCCCGCTACGCCGCGGTGACGGCGTACCTGCACGAACGCGCCGGCGACCTGAAGCGCGCCGCCGAGCTGTACGCCGAGGCCTCCCGCGCCGCCACCAGCGTGCCGGAACGCGACCACCTCACCCGAGAGGCCGCACGGGTGCGGCAACTGCTGCGCCGGGTGTCGCGGTGAGTGCCGCCGGGGGTGCGAGGAGCCCCCCGGCGGCCGGGTGTTCACACGCCGATGTTCGCCTGGGGGCCGGCGTAGGTCTTCACGATGGACGGGACGTCCGCGGCGGGGTCGAGGGTGTAGGAGTAGAACGAGCTCGGGGTGAACGCCGAGCCGCCGGTCTCCTGCTGCCCGCTGGAGTTGACCACGATGCTGCCGCTCTGCTTCAGCTGGGCGGTGTCGTCCCGGTAGTAGGGGTCCTTGACGTTGTCGAAGTAGCTGTTTTCGAGCACCATCTTCGTCCCGCCACGCGAGTAGTTGCCGTAGCCGGTGATGTTCTGCATGTAGTTGTTGTAGAGGTGGGCGTAGGCGACGTTGTCGGTGCTGGGGTTGCGGATGCCGTTGTCGTGCATCCAGTTGTGGTGGATGGTCATGCGCGCGGTGACGTTGTCGGTCCAGCCGATGCCGAAGGCCTTGTGCTCCTCCGACAGGATGTTCCAGGACACGGTCAGGTAGGTGGTGTCCTTGCGGCTGTCGATGAGGCCGTCGTTCATGCGGGTGATGGAGCAGTGGTCGATCCAGACGTGGTGCGAGGTGTCGATCTGGATGCCGTCGTAGTCGTAGACCTTGTCGTCCGGGTCGTCGTCGGCCATTTGCGCGTCGCGGATGGTCAGGTTGCGGATGATCACGTTGTGCACGTTGTTGAGGTTGAATCCGCCGTGGACGATCTGGCCGTTCCTGCCGACCCCGATGATGGTCTTGTCGGACGCGACCTTGATCTCCGTGCCGTACGGGGAGACGGTGATCGCGCCGTTCACCTTGATGACGTACGGCTGGCTCGCGGCGGCGTACTTCACCAGGTCGGCGTAGGTGGTGACGGTGACCGTGGCGCCGGCCGCGCCGCCGGTGGTGGTGCTGTCGCCCATGCCGCTGGTCCCGGCGAACCCGTCGGCCTTGTCCGACCACGTACGGCCCCCGGTTCCGGAGACGGGGGTGAACAGCCATTGTTTGTTGGTGTTGGCGGTGCAGGTCTCCTGGATGACGGCGGCGCCGGAGGAGGTGGAGGCGCCCTTGTCGCTCAGGCACAGCCCGCTGGCGACGTTGGCGATCTGGTAGGTGCCGCTTCCCGAGGCGGTCAGGCGCCATTGCTGGTTGGTCTTGGTGCCGTCGCCGCAGCCCCACTGCTGGATCTGCACCCCCGATGTGGTGGACCCGCTGGGCACGTCGAGGCACCGGCCGCTGTTGACGTTGACCAGGGTGTAGATCCCCGATCCGGCGGATTTGAGGGTGAACTGCTGCCAGGCGGCGCCGGGGGTGCAGCCCCACTGTTGCAGCAGCGCGCCGTTGTCCTTCGAGCCGG
>NZ_MWJN01000201.1:0-4858 GCF_002027145.1 Microbispora sp. GKU 823
CTGGGCGAGGGCGGTCACCCGAGCAGGGGCACGGCCCAGATCCACGCCGAGGACACCGACGTGGCGGCGGCGAGCCCGGCCGCGCACCCGGCGAGGGCCAGGCCGCCGGCGAACAGCACCCGTCCGCGCCCGTGGCGGTCGGCGCGCAGCGCCGCAGGCGCGGCCATGATCACTCCGGCGCCCTGGGCGAGTGCGAGCAGCACGCCGATCAGCAGCCCGGACCCGGCACCGCTCGCCTGGAGACCGACCGGCAGCAGGATCTGCACCAGCGACTCGGTGAGGAACAGCGCGACAATCATCGCCACCGCGAGCGCGGTCCCGCTCGCCCCCGCCGCCTCACCCCCGTACCGGCCGCGACGGGGGCGGGAGAGCGTGCCCATGGACGGCTAGAGCTTCTCGCCGAAGTCCGTCGTGGTCGGCAGTTGCCACTCGAAACCGCGGGCGGTGGTCACGTACTCGGGCCAGGGCAGCTCGACGGGCGGCGCGAAGTCGCGCGGCAGCAGCGGGTCGCGCAACGCCGCGGGCGCGGCCTCGCGGTTGCGCTCGAACTCCTCCGTGGCTGCGGCCAGCAGCCCGGGGTCGTCGATGAGCCGCAGCGCGGTCGCGGCGATGACCTCGCCGGCGTAACCCCACACCGGGTCGATCGCCGGTGCCAGGCCGTTCATGGCGTTGTTGGCCCAGTGGTTGAGGTCCTCCCCCACCACCCGCAGCAGCGGCTTGGCGGTGTAGAAACGCACGGTGGGCGCGTGCCAGGTGTACTCGGTGCAGTCGTCGGCCCCGGTGCAGTCCTGCCACGGCGGGAGGGTGGCGCGGGTCGCCGCGTCATGGTCGCGCGGGTCGGTGACCTGGTACAGCATCGGCCGGAAGGGGTCGTCGGAGGGCTCGTGCCCGAGGGTGCGCTCCAGTTCACGGGCGAACTCGTACGCCTCGGGCGCGAACCTGCGCGGTCCCAGCTCCAGCAGGTTCTCGTACGTCGCCTGCGCCATGACGTGGTTCTTCAGGCCCGGCCGGGTGCGGGTCACCCAGCGCATCGAGACCTCGCAGTTGGCCAGCCCGGCGACGTGCCTGGCGTTGCGTGTGAGCACCTCCAGGATCTGCTCCTGGACGCCGATCAGCGGCGAGCGCCAGCTGAACTGGATTTGGGTGATCCGCGGCGGCAGGTTGTCGGCCGTCGCGTTGGCCGCGCCCAGGATCGCCTCGTTGAGCGACCACAGGCCGGTCCGGGGGAACATGTTCTCCTTGGCGTACTTGGTCGCCGTGAGCATCAGGCCCAGCGCGTCGAGAGCCCCTGGAGAGCGGACGCTGTTGTGCGCGCCCATCCCCGACCCCTCCAGCGGGTCTCCGCTGATCCACGGCGGGGCGTCGTCGCGCTGCGCCTCGAAGCATTGGAAGGTGAAGACCGCCGACCAGTACAGGCAGTTGTGGATGTCCCACACCGCGGTGTTCTCGAACAGCGGGTGGTAGCTGATCACCGCGTCGAGCCCGTCGTAGTAGCCCTTGGCGGCGTGTACGGCCTTGGATCCGCACACCTTCTCGGCCGGCTCGCCGAACAGGTGGACGACCCCCCGGCCTCCGGTGCGCTCGATCACTCGCTTGGTCGCGATCGCCCCGGCGAGTGCGCCGACGCCCAGGGCCGAGTGCGCGTCGGTGAAGCCGGGCGCCCACGGGTGGAGGCCGGGGCGCGGCTGCCGGTAGGTCACGGTGTCCTGGGAGTAGCCGGGCGAGGCGTCGTACTCGGCGTACATCCCGATGGCGGGGCCGTCGTCGCCCCACCGGGCGTGGAAGGCGGTCGGCATGCCGCCCGACCCCTCCTCCACCTCGAAGCCCTCCGCCTTCAGCAGGTCGACGTACGCCTGCGCCGACCGGTACTCACGCCAGGCGGGCTCGGCGTACGACCAGATGAGGCGGTGGAACTCCGAGAGCTCCTTGCCGAGTTCCTCCACCGCGGCGACTCCGGCGCGCTGGCGCTCGGTCAGTCCCATGTCGCTCCTCGTTTCTTCTTATCGGGGGGTTTGTTCTCGGGGGTTTGTGAGGTCAGGGGAGGTTTACGGGCATGCCGGAGACGTGAGCGCCGCAGGGCGACGCCCTCGTCGTGCTGAGAAGCGTGGTCAGGCCGCGCCGGAGATGATGTGGCAGGAGCCGGGATCCCACTCCAGGACGACCTCGTCGCCCACGGAGCACGGCAGCGGGGCCCCCGACTCGCACCTGACCACCAGTTCGGCGCCGTCGGCGCCCTCGACCAGGACCTTGCGCGAGTCGCCTGCGTAGATGTCGGCGCTCACCACTCCGGGCATGCGGGAGACGGCCGCCGCGGACTGCTCGGCCCCGGCCGGCCGGATGCGTATGGCCGACGGCCGGACCACGACGACCGCCTCCCGCTCCCCCGGCGTGTCGCCGGGGACGAGGACCCGCCCGTACGGCAGGGCCAGCACGGACTCCGTCCCGTCTCGTTCGACCCGGCCGCGGAACAGGTTGGACTCGCCCAGGAAGCGGGCGGCGACCTCGCTGTTGGGCAGCCCGTACAGCTCCTCGGGCGTGCCGTGCTGGACCAGCCGCCCGCCCGCGAGCAGCGCGATGCGGTCGCTCATCGTCAGCGCCTCCTCCTGATCGTGGGTGACGTTGATGACGGTGAGCCCGAGTTCGCGACTGAGCCTGCGAATCTCGATCTGCATGGCCTCGCGCAGGCGGCGGTCGAGGGCGCCGAGCGGCTCGTCCATCAGCAGCAGCGGCGGCCGGGCCACGATGGCCCGGGCCAGCGCCACCCGCTGCTGCTGCCCGCCGGACAGTTCCTTCGGGGAGCGCCCGCCGTACCCGCCGAGCTGCACCGCCTCGAGTGCCCGCTCGACCAGGTCCGCCCGGTCGCGGCGGCGCACCCGCCGCATCTCCAACGGGAAGGCGACGTTGGCGGCGACCGACAGATGCGGGAACAAGGCGTAGTTCTGGAACACCATGCCGATCTCGCGGCGGTGCACGGGGACCTGGGAGATGTCGCGGCCGTCCACCACGACCCGGCCCTCGTCCGCGTCCACGAAGCCGGCGACGATCCGCAGGAGCGTGGTCTTGCCCGATCCGGAGGCACCCAGCAGCGTGAGGAACTGACCGGGCTCCACGGTCAGCGACACGTCGTCGACGGCCCGCACGTCGCCGTACCTCTTGACGATGCCGGCCAGTTCGACCCTCGCTCCCGGCGAGCCCTCCCGGCCGGTCGGCCCTGCCTGGGTTGCCGTCTCGGTCACGTCCTTCTCCTAACCTTCTTCACCACGGCCGGCCCCACCAGGACCAGGGCGGCCATCAGCAGCGAGACGAGAGTGATCAGCGTCGCCACCGCCGAGATGGACGGCTCGACGCCGGAGCGAACCTGGCTCCACATCACGACGGGCAGGGTGCGGAACCGCGGCGTGTTCAGGAACAGGGCGACGACCACCTCGTCCCAGGAGGAGACGAACGCCAGCACGCCGCCGACCAGCGCGGCCGGGGCCACCAGGGGCAGCGTGATCCGCAGGAGCGTGACCGCCTCGGTCGCGCCGGACACGCGAGCGGCCTCCTCTACGCGGCGGTCCACGCCAGTGAGCGCGGCCAGGACGTTGACGAACACGAACGGCAGGCCGAGCACCGCGTGGGCGATGCCCAGGCTGAGCGCGTTCCCCGACAGGCCGACCCGGATGTAGACCAGGTAGAAGCCGATGCCGGCGACGACGAGCGGCACGGTCATCGGCAGCACGGCCAGGCCGGTGACGAGGGCGGGCGGCAGGAAGCGGCTGCGCGCCGCGGCGAAGGCGAGCGAGGTGCCCGCCGTCATCGCCAGCACCGCGGCCAGCAGCCCCACCTGCACGCTGTTGCCGAGCGCGGTGAGCCACTCGGGATCGGTCAGGACCTCCTCGAACCAGCGCAGGGAGAAGCCCTTCGGCGGGAAGGTCACCATCGAGCCTGAGGTCACCGAGGTCGCCGCGACGACCAGGGTGGGCGCGACGAACAGCAGCGCGACCAGGCAGGCGAACAGCCGGACGCCGAGCCCGGCCCTCATCGCCGCCTCCCCATGCCGACGCCGAGGATCCTGCCCAGGCCGACGAACCGGGCGGCGACCGCGAGAACGGCCAGCACCGCCACGAACAGTAGGACCGCCATCGCCGCGCCGACGCCCGGCTTGAGGAACTGCTCGATCTGCTGCATGATCGCCTGCCCCACGTACACCTGGCGGGCGCCGCCGAGAAGCTGCGGCGTGATGTAGAAGCCCAGGGCGAGGACGAACACCAGGACGCCTCCGGCCACCGCGCCGGGCAGCGACAGCGGCAGGGTGATCCGCGCGAACACCCGCCACGGCCGCGCCCCCATCACCCGCGCGGCCCGCTCGACGTCGGGGTCGATCGAGCGGAGCTGGGCGAACAACGCGAGCACGGCGTACGGCAGGAGGACATGGACCATGCCGACGTAGACCGCGAAGGGTGTCCTGATCATGTGGATCGGCGCGGATGTGAGGCCGAGCCAGTCGCGCAGCGCGGTGTTCACGATGCCGGTGTCGTTCAGCACGATCTGCCAGGCGTAGGTGCGCACCAGCAGGCTGGTCCAGAAGGCCAGCATCAGCGCGACCATCAGGAAGGTGCGCAGCGCCGTCCCGGACCTGGCCATCGCATAGGCGTACGGGTATCCGATCAGCAGGCACAGCGCGGTGACCACCAGCGCCATCTCCAGGGTGTCCACCACGGAGCGCTGGTAGACGGAGCTGGTGAAGATCGCGGCGTAGTTCTCCGGCGAGGGGTCGGTCAGGCTCTTGACCACCACCACGGCCGATCGGGACGACGAACGCGGCGACCACGAAGACCAGGCCGGCAGGCCGGCGCCGCTCCAGAAGTCGGGCCGG
>NZ_MWJN01000202.1:0-4806 GCF_002027145.1 Microbispora sp. GKU 823
GAGGTGCTGTAGTTCCCGCCGGACCCCAACTCCATGGAGACCGTGCCCTGGCTGTCGGTCCAGAACGAATAGAAGTAGCCGTTGTTGGTGCCCGTCTGATTCGTCGTCACGGCCGCGTGCGCGACACCGGGCAGCATCGCCACGGCCGCGGCCAGCACCACGGCACAGGCCCGGACGACGAGCAGCCTGACACGGCCGCGTCTGCGGCCTTTCCAATGAGCGGGGGCGTCGATCATGCGCACTTCCTCCTCGTGAAGGCTGGCGGGGGGCCAGGCGGCGTACGACGCTCGCGGGGCGCGTCAGCGGGGGCGGTTCGCGGCCGCCGCAGATCAGTGCCGTACGCCTCCGAAAGTATCGGAGCTTTGTCGAAAGTATCGGACCGCACTTGTCAAGCTGTCAACGATTCCTGTAATGCCGCCGAAACCTTATGCTGAGAGAAATGCGCATTGTCCCTGGTCGAGCGTCATCATCGGGCCAATGAACGACCGGGTGACGCATACGGAATCAAGGCCGAAGTCCTTGAAAGTTTCAGGTAGGAACCGGAGTCCATGCCGCACTCGCTCTTACGAAGGCGTGCGTGCTGAATCGCGCCGCAACGTCCGTTGGTCAGGCGAAGCGTCGCGCGAGGTCCTCCAGCACGGCCACCGCCTCGGCGGCACGCTCGTACGGCACGAAGAGATGGTCGTGGTGGAAACCCGCGACGACGTTGCAGCTCAGGCCTGCGGCGGCGAGTTCCCGCGCGACGGCGGCGGTCAGGCCGACCGCCTCAAGCGCCGAGTGGACGCGCAGCGTGATCCAGCCCGCGACGTACTCGTACGCCAGTCCAGCGGCGTCGGCCTCCTGCTGCGGCAGGACCAGTGTCAGCCCCTCCTCCTCGGCGACCGTGACGACGGGACGGACGCCGGGAGGGATCGCGCCGTCGACGGTGGTGAACACATAGCGGCCCGGATTGAGCCGCGGCCGCATGGCGCTCAGCAGAATGCCCAGGTCGGTCTCGCCAGTCACACCGAGCACGGTACAAGCGGCCGCACGCCGCACCCCCGTCCACCTGGTCATCGCCGCCTACGAGGCTCACCTCGTCCAAGGGCGTCCCGCGCTCGCCGGCGGGCGCGGGCCGGCCGCACGGAAACGACTGGTGGAATGTCACCGTGGACAGAGTGCTGATCGCGGGGATCTCCGGTGCGGGGAAGACGACGATGGCCAAGGCCCTGGAGCGGCGGCTCGGCCTCCCCCGTCACGAACTCGACGCGTTGCACCACGGGCCGGGCTGGACGAAGCGGCCGGAGTTCGAGTCCGACGTCGACGGCTTCTCGTCCGGGCCTCGGTGGGTGACGGAGGACCAGTACCACGGGTTCCTGCACGACCTGCTGTGGGAACGGGCGGACACCGTCATCTGGCTCGACCTCCCGCGCCGCACCGTGATGCACCGAGTCGTACGCCGCTCGCTCGCCCGCGCCGTGTCCAGGACGGAGTTGTGGAACGGCAACAAGGAGAGCGTGCGGGACTGGCTCGACCCCGGACACCCCATCCGCTGGGCATGGTCGCAGCACGAGCGGAAGCGGGCGACCACGCTGGAGCGCATCGGCCGGCATCCGCACGTCACCGTCGTACGGCTGGGCACCGCGGGCGAGGCCCGGCGGTGGCTCGCCGGCGTCGATGTTCCCGAGGACACCGGGCGACTGTGAGCGCCGGGAACGACGACGGGTGCCGGCTCTCATTCGACACGCCGTGCCGCGAAACGAGATGTTATCCATAACATTTTCGGCTTGTGATTCGGGTCGGAGACGGCGGGATTAGACGTCCGCGGGCGGCGGGTACGGCGGGCGTCCGCCGTTACTGTGAGCGATTCCGGCCCGCCCGTCAAGACCGGCAAAGGACCGAGCGGCGGCGCGTTGGCGTCGCTTGTGAAACTTTCACTCCCGTCCGTCCCACGCTCGTACGGCCGGCCCGATCCGGACGCCGCGGCGATGGGGAGGACGCTCTTCGACACCTCCTCACCAGGAGTGACTCAGGAACGATCGCCCTGGGCGGGCGGCGGCCACTCGTCCGGAAGCCAACCCCGGACGAGCCCCGAACGGCGCGAGCGAGCGTCCTCGTCGCGAATTCGGGCCTTGACGGCGACGGGTCAGACGCCAACACTGAGCGCACCGATCCCCGTGCATGACTGTGAGAGGCGGCGGCTCACAGCTGCGATTGTTAGCGCTAACAGAAACGACCGGAGACACCCCCCACCAGGAAGGCATGAAAGCCATCATGATTTCCCGATTACGGCATCTGAAGAGGACGGCGCTGTCCGCGGGCGCGACGATCGCGCTCGCCGCGGGACTGCTGGCCGGCCTCTCCGCACCGTCGGAGGCCGCCACGCAGGGGCCGTGTGACATCTACGCGGCGGGCGGCACGCCGTGCGTGGCCGCGCACAGCACCACCCGCGCCCTGTACGCGAACTACAACGGCCCGCTCTACCAGGTGCGCCGCTCGTCGGACAACACCACCCGCGACATCGGTGTCCTGAGCGCGGGCGGCGTCGCCAACGCCGCCACGCAGGACTCGTTCTGCGCGAACACCACCTGCCTGATCACGATCATTTACGACCAGTCCGGCCGCAACAACCGCCTCACCCAGGCGCCGCCCGGCGGGTTCTCCGGCCCGGCCGCGGGCGGCTACGACAACCTCGCGGTCGCGACCGCGGCACCGATCACGGTCGGCGGTCACAAGGCCTACGGCGTCTACGTGGCCCCCGGCACCGGCTACCGCAACAACGCCACCAACGGCGTCGCCAAGGGCGACCAGCCGGAAGGCATGTACGCCATTTTCGACGGCACCCACTACAACGGCGGCTGCTGCTTCGACTACGGCAACGCCGAGACCAACAGCCGCGACAACGGCAACGGCACGATGGAGGCCATCTACTTCGGCAACAACAAGGTCTGGGGCTACGGCGCCGGCAACGGTCCCTGGATCATGGCCGACCTGGAGAACGGCCTGTTCTCCGGCGTGAACCAGCACTACAACGCCGGCGACCCGAGCATCAGCCACCGGTTCCTGACCGCCATCATCAAGGGTGAGCCCAACCACTGGGCCATCCGCGGCGGCAACGCCCAGTCGGGCAGCCTGTCGACCTTCTACAACGGGGTGCGGCCCAACGTCGCGGGCTACAACCCGATGAAGAAGGAAGGGGCCATCATCCTCGGCATCGGCGGCGACAACAGCGTCGGCGCCAGGGGCACCTTCTACGAGGGCGTGATGACCTCCGGCTATCCGTCCGACGCCACCGAGAACGCCGTACAGGCCAACATCGTCGCCGCCGGGTACGCCACGTCGACGGGCGGCGTACAGAACGGCACGCTCACCCCCGGCTCGGCGATCTCACTGCGGGCGACCACGCCCGGCTACACCGACCGCTACATCCGGCACCAGAACGACAACGCCGTGACGTCGGTGATCACCTCGTCCAGCTCCACGCTGGACAAGAACGACGCCACCTGGATCGTGCGCAGCGGCCTGGCCAGCAGCTCGTGCGTGTCGTTCGAGTCGCGGAACTACCCCGGCGACTACCTGCGCCATCAGAACTACCAGCTCTACCGGCAGCGCGACGACGGCAGCTCGCTGTTCGCCGCGGACGCCACCTTCTGCCCGCAGACCGGTAAGAACGGCCAGGGCACGTCGTTCGCCTCCTACAACTTCCCGACCCGGTTCATCCGCCACTACAACAACACCGTCTACATCGCGAGCAACGGCGGCTCGAACGCCTTCGACAGCGCCACCGCATGGAATGACGACGTGAGCTGGGTCGTCTCCCAACCCTGGGCATGAGCCCTCCAGCATGAACGGAGCCGCCCCCGGCCACGGGGGCGGCTTCCGCCTTCTGCGGCATGAGACCGCCGGGCGGAGCGCCCGGCAGGAACTGCCGAAGGTGGGGGTTCCGGTCGAGATGGTCGCGCAGGAGCCCATGAAAGAACGACTTCGTCAAGCCGGTGGCCGGATGGGGTGGACCTACAAGGGGCAGTCCCTGTGCGTCTCCGGCGCGACCAGCGGAGCGACGTGCGGGCACGTGGTGGACGGCAAGTACACCGAGATCTGCGGCGAGGACATCTACGGGAACAACGAGTGCTACGACGACATGATCTCCGCCAAGCGGCCGCTCGGCAGCACGGCCGGCGGCGACAGCGGTGCGCCCGTCTTCGAGTTGACCGGCGACTCCAGCGTGGCGCGGGCGATGGGTTCCCACACGGGCAGCATCAGGACGACCTCGATCTTCGGCAGCAAGAGCGAGTGGACCATCTTCCAGGACTTCGGCACGGCCACCCGGGACTTCCCCGGGCTCGAGCCCTACCTCGGTTTCGACAAGGACCCCGTCTAACCGGCCGTTCCACGTCCGGTATGCGAGCGCCGATGTCCGCTTGACTGGTTCTGTCGGTTCACCTAACGATCTCGATGAGATTCGCCGGATTCTCTGGCAACCGGCCCCGCGCGGCGGTGTGATGACCCCTGTCCGATCTTCCCGACACCCCCACAGGGAAGGGGTCCACCTCCGTGAGACTCGCACTGCGCACCACCGCCGTCGCGGGCGCCGCTGCGGCGATGCTGCTCCCGGCCGCCCCGTCCTGGCCGGACTCGGCCGCGGACGGATCCGGCTCCCGGGTGTCCTGCACGGCGACGCTGTCGGCGCCGACACGTGAGGCGGCCTTCGGCGAGGCGGCCGAGGCGACGGGCGTGCCCGAGCCGCTGTTGAAGGCAGTGGCGTACATGCTGTCCCGGTGGGACGACCACCAGGGCAGGCCGAGCTCTGACGGCGGCTACGGCGTG
>NZ_MWJN01000203.1:0-4771 GCF_002027145.1 Microbispora sp. GKU 823
CCACGACCTGTACCTCAGATTCACCGGCGGCAGCGGCTACCTGTTCAACATGAACTGGTGGCAGTTCACCGGCAACGGCGAACCGACCACATCACCCTCGCCGTCGCCCACGCCCCCCGGCATCCCCCGTCGCCCACCCCCCCCGGCTTCGCCCGTCACCGTCGCCCAGCCCGACAAGCACGCCCACCCCGAACGGCGGCGCGTGCAGCGCGACCTACCGCACCACCAACACCTGGTCCGGCGGCTTCCAGGGCGAGGTCACGGTGACAGCCGGCAGCGCGCCCGTCAACGGCTGGACCGTCAAGTGGACCCTGAGCAACGGCCAGACCATCAGCCAGGTCTGGAACGGCACGCTCAGCACCACCGGCTCGGCCGTTTCGGTGAGCAACGCCTCCTACAACGGCTCACTCCAGCCGTCCGCCTCGACGACGTTCGGCTTCCTCGCCGGCGGCACCCCGTCGGCGCCGTCCCTCACGTGCACAGCCGCCTGAGGACGATGCCCCGATCGGAGGAATCTGGTGAACACCCCACGTCGCTTCCGTGTGACCTCTACGCCGCGGGCGGGTACGCCGACGGGGCCGCCCAGGTCTCGTTCTGCGCGAACACCTCCTGCACGATCACGAAGATCTACGACCAGACCGCCAACCACAACGACCTGCCGATCTCGTGGGGCGGCTTCTGGAAGGGCCCCGGCCCCAACGGCTCCGACATCGGGGCGGACGCCATGGCCCTGCCGGTGACCGCCGGCGGGCACCAGGTGTTCGGGATCAAGAGCACCCAGGGCACCGGCTACCGGATCGACAACGCCAGGAACGTGCCGACGGGCAGCAAGCCCGAGGGCATCTCCATGGTGACGTCGTCCAACTACGTGAACCAGTGGTGCTGCTTCGACTACGGCAGCGGTGAGAACTCCCACAACGACACCGGCAACGCCACCATGAACGCGATCTACTGGGGCACCGCCTGCTGGTTCGGCGGGTGCACCGGCAGCGGCCCGTGGGTGGAGGCCGACCTCGAGAACGGGATGTACCACACCAACACCGGCTCCAACAAGGATCCGAACAACTTCGGGGTGCACTACCCGTTCGTCAGCGCCTGGCTGAAGAACAACGGCACCACCAACTTCACCCTCAAGTACGGCAACGGCAACAGCGGCGGGCTGACCAGGACCTTCTCGGGCCCGCTGCCGAACGGCTACTCGCCCATGCGACTGGAGAGCTCGATCCTTCTGGGCACCGGCGGCGACAACAGCCCCACCGGCCAGGGGATGTTCTTCGAAGGCGCGGTCACCAACGGCTATCCGTCCGACGCCACCGAGGACGCCGTCCAGGCCAACATCACCTCCGTCGGCTACTCCATGTCGGGCGGCGGCACCCCGCAGCAGGGGGAGCAGATCGTGGGCGGCCAGTCCGGCAGGTGCCTGGACGCGAGCAACGCCGGCACCGCCAACGGCACGAAGATCATCCTCTGGGCCTGCACCAGCGGAGCCAACCAGCAGTGGAACAGGCGCGGCTGACCCGGCGGTGACGCGAGGGCGCGCTGCCGCAGGGCGCGAGGGCCTGCGGCAGCGCCTCCCGCACGGCGGCAGCACGTCACGCGACGGTCGATACCCCGAGTCCCCGGCACCCGGCCGTGGGCGCCCCTGATGGCGCCCGCTCTCAGCCGGTCTGTCGCCATGTCGATTTCGCCCTACCTCATCGAAAGGACCCCCATGAGCCGGCGAAGAGAAAGCACGGCGCGCGTCGCCATGAGTGTCGTGGTCGCGCTCCTGTCAGTCGCGATGTCTCTGGTGGCCGTCTCCGCGGCGCATGCGGCGGTCGGAATCACGATCAACGGTGGTTCCGGAGGCCGCACCTTCGACGGTGTCGGCGCGATCAGCGGCGGCGGGGGCAACAGCCGCCTGCTGGTCGACTACCCCGAGCCGCAGCGGTCGCAGATCCTCGACTACCTGTTCAAGCCCGGGTACGGCGCGTCGATGCAGATCCTCAAGGTCGAGATCGGCGGCGACACCAACTCCACCGACGGCGCCGAGCCGAGCCACCGGCACACCTCCGGCGACCTGGACTGCAACCGCGGCTACGAGTGGTGGCTGATGGAACAGGCCAAGGCCCGCAACCCCAACATCAAGCTGGTCGGTCTGGCCTGGGGCGCCCCGGGCTGGCTGGGTGGCGGCAACTTCTGGTCCCAGGACACCATCAACTACCTGGTCGACTGGCTCGGCTGCGCGAAGAACAGCCACGGGCTGACGATCGACTACCTGGGCGGCTGGAACGAGAAGGGCCGCGACCTGAACTGGTACGTCAACCTCAACACGGCGCTGGACTCCCGTGGCTTCGGCAACGTGAAGATCGTCGCGTCCGACGACTGGGGTTTCGGCGTCGCCGACGACGCGGCGAACAACGCCGCCTTCCGCAACGCGGTGGACGTGTTCGGGTCGCACTACGTCTGCGGTTACCGCGGCGCCCAGTCGAACTGCCCCAGTTCCACCACGGCGATCAACTCCGGCAAGGTCCTGTGGGCCAGCGAGAACGGCTCCGACGACTACAACGACGGCGCCAAGGCGCTGGCCAGGGGCATCAACCGGGACTACATCGACGGCAAGATGACCGCCTACATCAACTGGCCGGTCATCGCCGCGATCACCCCGAACCTGCCCTTCGCCACGATGGGCGTGGCGGTCGCGCCGCAGCCCTGGTCGGGGTACTACTCCATCGGCAAGAACGCCTGGGTCATGGGCCAGACCACGCAGTTCACCGCGCCCGGCTGGAAGTACCTGGACGCCTCCAGCGGCTACATCGGCGGCAACCGCAACAACGGCAGCTACGTCTCGCTGAAGTCCCCGAACAACTCCGACTACAGCACGATCATCGAGACGATGGACGCCACCGCCGCCCAGACGCTGAACTTCAGCGTGACCGGCGGGCTGTCCACCGGGCAGGTGCACGTGTGGGCGACCAACGTCAACTCCGGCAACTCCGCCGACTACATGGTGCACACCACCGACATCACGCCGTCGAACGGCGCCTTCTCCCTGACGGTCCAGCCGGGATACGTGTACTCGATCACCACCACGACGGGTCAGGGCAAGGGCACCGCCACCAGTCCCGCCCGGGGTTCGATGGCCCTGCCGTACTCCGACGACTTCGACTCCTACGCCGTGGGGCGTGAGGCCAAGTACCTGATGGACATGCAGGGCTCGTTCGAGGTCGTGGGCTGCGGCGGCGGGCGGTCCGGCCGGTGCGTGCGCCAGATGGCCCCGCGGCAGCCGATCCTCTGGACCGGCGGTTCCCACCCGTACGCCCTGCTCGGCGACCTGGGCTGGAGCAACTACACCGTGTCCACCGACGTGCTGCTCGAACAGAGCGGCTACGCCGAGGTGATCGGCCGGGCCGGCGCCCAGCACTCCTTCGGCCCCGAGGGGCTGAACGCCTACTATCTGCGGGTCAGCGACAACGGCGCCTGGCAGATCATCCGCAACAACGTCGACAACGCGATGACGACGATCCGCAGCGGGAGCGTCGCCGGGCTCGGCACCGGTCGCTGGCACACCCTGGCCCTGGGCTTCTCCGGCGGCACGATCACCGCGAGCATCGACGGGACGCAGGTGGCCTCGGTCACCGACGGCACCTGGGGCGCCGGCCAGATCGGTGTGGGCACCAGCACCACCGAGACGGCCCAGTTCGACAACCTCACGATCACGCCGGGCCAGGGAGGCCCCGGCCCCGGCAACGGCACGGTGCTGCGCGGCCTGGCGAGCGGCCGGTGCGTGGACGTGCCGAACCAGTCGCAGACCAACGGCACCCAGGTGGCGCTGTGGGACTGCAACGGCGGGGCGAACCAGCAGTGGACCTACACCTCGGGCAAGCAACTCCAGGTGTACGGCAACAAGTGCCTGGACGCCTCCGGGCAGGGAACGAGCAACGGCACACAGGTCGTCATCTGGGACTGCGGCGGCGGGGCCAACCAGCAGTGGAACCTCAACGCCGACGGCACCGTCACCGGTGTCCAGTCCGGGCTGTGCCTGGACGCCTACAGCGCCGGAACCGCCAACGGAACGAAGATCGTCTTGTGGGCATGCAACGGCGGAAGCAATCAGCAGTGGAGCCGTAACTGACCTGACACGGCCGTGACCGAAGCAGAAGAAGGGGATGCGCGGCCCGGGATCCGGGCCGCGCATCCCCGGCCTCCTGGTGGAGGCACTACCAGGGAGCTAGGCGACGCTGCAGGTCACGCCGTTGAGCGTGAACGCGGTGGGTTTGCCGGCGTTGCCGGTGTGGGTGGCCTGGAAGCCGATCTCGGTGGAGGCTCCGGGGGCGAGCGAGCCGTTATAGCTCACGTTCGTCGCCGTGACCTGTCCGCTGGTGGGGGAGTAGGTGGCGTTCCACCCGTTGGTGATGGTCTGGCCGCCGGGGAGCGTGAAGGCCAGCGACCAGCCGTTCACGGCCGAGGAGCCGGTGTTGGTGATGGTGAGGTTCTCCGTCAGCCCGTTGTTCCAGGCATTCACGGTGGCGCTGACCCGGCAGGGGCCCGAACCCGCGGTGGGAGACGGGGACGGCGACGGCGTGCTGCTCGGCGACGGACTGGGCGAGGGCGTGGGCGATGGGGTCGGTGACGCGCTCGGTGACGGTGTCGGCGAGGGGGAGGGCGAGGGTGTGGTGCTGTCGAGGCCGAGGAAGGAGATGGCGTAGGCGAGCTGGCCGGTCATGGGGAGTTGGTGGCCGACGCCGGAGATGCTGATGCCTTCGATGGTGGCCTGGGTTGTGGTGGTGCC
>NZ_MWJN01000204.1:0-4629 GCF_002027145.1 Microbispora sp. GKU 823
GCCGCCGACGCCGCAGACGCATCGAGAAACTGATCATCCTCAACAGCCGCGGCACCCCCCTCGGAGCCTGAACACCCCAGCACGCGGACGGGCCCCATCCCACCCGATCAGCGGTATCCGGCGGAGGTGACGTTGGCCTGCACCGCGTTCTCTGTCGCGTCGGACGGGTAACCCGAGACGATGGCTCCCTCGTAGAAGGTGCCCTGGCTCAGGTTGGTGTTGGTGGCGCAGCAGTCGCCACCGCTGCCCAGGATGATCGCGCCCTGCTTTTTCATCGGGCTGTAGCCGGGGGGAAGCGCGCCGTCCCACAGGGTGGTCATTCCTCCGGTCTGCGCGTTGCCGCCCTTGATGGCGAAGCGCGACGTCCCGTTGTTCTTCAACATCGCCGTGACGAACTTGCTGGTGAACGCCCTCTGGTTGGGGTTCCACGACTGACTGCCACCGGGGTAGAGCCCCCATTCGAGGTCGGCCTGCACCCAGGGGCCCGATCCGGAGCAGCCGCCGAACCAGCAGCTCGTGCCGAAGTAGATGGCGTCCATCGCGCCGGCCCCGTCGGCCTTCCTGGTCGTCTCGCTGTTGCCGTAGTCGAAGCAGCAGCCGCTGTTGACGTGGGTGCCGCTGGTCACCATGTACATGCCCTCGGGCGCGCTGCCCGTCGGCACGCCGGTCAGGTGACCGTCCCGCCAGTAGCTGTTGCCAGGCTTGATGTAGAGCGAGTACGCCTTGCTGCCGCCGACCGTCAGCGACTCGGACGTCGCGGTCGCGGGGGTGTCCTTGCCGCCTGCCCCGCCGGGTCCCTGGTAGAGCATGTTGTTGCCGTGCCCGGACTGGTCGTAGATCACCGTTATGACGCAGGTGGTGCCGGCGCAGAAGGAGTCCTGCGCCGCCGCGTTGGCGGTGCCGCCCGCGGCCAGGACGCCGATGTCCCGGGTCGCGTTGTCGGAGGAGCGCCTGACCTGGTACAGGTTGCCGCTGTAGGAGTGGTAGAGCGCCCGCGTCGTGCTGTGCGCGGCCACGCACGGGCGTGCCGCCCACGGCGTAGATGTCACACGGCTTGCTCGCCACGGGTGTGGATGACGGGCTGGCCGAAGGACTCGGGGAGGGGCTCGCGGACGGACTCGATGAAGGGCTCGCGGACGGGCTGGGCGAACCGGTGACGCCACCTGTGCAGGCCGTGCCGTTGAGCGTGAAGCTCGCGGGCGCCGGGTTGGCGCCGTTCCAGGTGCCGTTGAAGCCGAAGGACGTGCTCGCGCCGGTGGCCAGTGTCCCGTTGTAGCCGGCGTCGGTGACCGTGACCTGTGCGCCCGACTGCGTCACCGAGCCGTTCCACAGTTGCGTGACCGTCTGCCCCGCGGAGAACGACCAGCTCAACCGCCACCCGTTGATCGGGTCACCGAGGTTGGTGATGCTCACGTTCGCGCCGAAGCCACCCGGCCACTGGTTCGTGACCGAGTAGTCCACCCGGCAGCCTGTCGCCGCGTGCGCGGCGGGCGCGGTCAGCGCACCGACCGTGCCGGCCACGGCGACGAGCCCGGTGGCAAGCCAGAGGCGCAGGCGAGGGACCTTCATCCGTACTCCCGGGGGGTTTGGTTTCACGTCTTCGTGCGGTCAGCGACAACAGCGGCGGCCCGGCGTTCTCGTGAGCAGCCGGAGGATCCTGCTGTTAGCGCTAACAATTCATGTGCGAGACCCGTCCTTCTCTGTCGGCGCATGTGATGGTGGTGGTGCGGCGGAGCAAATACGACCGGAGGGAGCCTCGTCAAGGTCCGGGCTCTTCTCCGCGCCGGCCCTCGGTCCGCCGGGGGCCTGTCCCACCTGCTCCCATCAGGGCGGGGTCCGGTCGCCTCGCGCGGTTCGGCCGGTGAAAGTTTCACGATAATGCGCTCGTAACGTTCTGAGCGCTACCGGCCGGCTCGCGGGCGGAGCAGATAGTCCAGGGTGGAGCTGCGGAAACTTTCGCCGATATGCCGCTCACCAGCGCAGGTCGGCAAGGATAAGGTCCCCTGCGCCTCAACGAAACAATTTCGAGATTCCCTTGACAGGTTTCGTTGCGGTTTCCACACTGAGTCCCGAAGCGGCCTCCTGCCGGGGTCGGTGGTGAGCGGCAGGGGCCCCCGTTCGCGACGCCGTGAGCGTCGCATCCGCAGACGGATCGGGCCGCCAGTTCGCCGGGTCCGGCTCTCGCTCGCTCTCCCGAACCCGATGGAGCGCCGATGGAGCGCCGGCCGGCCTGAGTTCCCCGCAGCCGGCATCACCGCGTACGGCGGCATCGTCGCCGTCTCCCCCCTGGAGTGTGAATGAGCACGTCCGCACGATTCCGCACCGCGTTGTTCGCCGCCGCGGCGGCCGGGATGGTTCTCGCGGCCGGTCCGGCTGGCAGCGCGTCCGCGGGCACCCTGCCGGGCGCGGCCCCGGCGGCCGCACTGCGCCTGGCCGCCTGGCCGTCCCCCACCGGTCAGCAGGCGGTCGGCGCCACGATCAACGTCTCGGGCACGCTCGACGGCGGCATGAAGCGCTACTACGGCACCGGCGCGCTCGGCAGCGGCAGCCAGAGCGAAAGTCAGCCCCCCATCTTCAAACTGGCAAACGGCGCGGTGCTGAAGAACGTCATCATCGGCGCGCCCGCGGCCGACGGCGTCCACTGCATGGGCACCTGCACCCTGCAGAACGTGTGGTGGGAGGACGTCGGCGAGGACGCGGCCACGTTCAAGGGCACCTCGTCGTCGCAGACGATGACCATCGACGGCGGCGGCGCCAGGGCGGCCAGCGACAAGGTGTTCCAGCACAACGGCCCCGGCACCATGTACATCAAGAACTTCCAGGTGCAGAACTTCGGCAAGCTCTACCGCTCCTGCGGCAACTGCTCGACCCAGTACAAGCGCGACGTCGTCATCCAGAACGTCACGGCGACCACCCCCGGCAAAGTCCTGGCCGGCATCAACACCAACTACGGCGACACCGCCCGCTTCTCCCAGATCACGATCGTGAACGACCCGAGCAGGAAGGTCGTCATCTGCGAGAAGTACAGGGGCGTGACCAGCGGCGAGCCGACGAAGATCGGCAGCGGTGCCGACGGCGCCAACTGCGTCTACTCGTCGTCCGCCATCACCTACCGATAGACCCGGTGAGAAGTGGACCTGGCCGGGCGGCCACCCCCACGGCCACCTGCCCGAGTCCTTGATCCTTGGGCCCCTGATATCCGTACCTGTTCGGCGCGGCGACCGGAGCGATCGGCCGCCGCGCCTGATCGGCTGATCCGCATTCCCCATGCATCCGTAGCTCACCCCAAGGAGGATCCTTGCGGAAGGTTGGAGCTCTACTCGCGGCCGGCATTCTCGCGGGCGTCCCGTTCGCCCTGCAGGACCCGGCCGGCGCCCTGGAGAACGGCGTGGCCCGCACGCCCCCCATGGGCTGGAACAGCTGGAACACGTTCGGCTGCGACATCAACGAGACCCTGATCAAGCAGATGGCAGACACCATCGTCAACTCGGGCCTGCGCGACCTCGGCTACAAGTACGTCGTGGTCGACGACTGCTGGTTCAATCCCACCCGCGACTCCGCGGGCAACCTCCAGGGCAATCCCTCGCGATTCCCCAGTGGGATGAAGGCGCTCGGCGACTACCTGCACGCGAGAGGGCTGAAGTTCGGCATCTACCAGGTGCCGGTGGACAAGACCTGCGCGCAGTACTTCGGCGGCTACCCGGGCGCGACGGGAAGCCAGGGGCACGAGGTCCAGGACGCCCGCCAGTTCGCCGCCTGGGGCGTGGACTACCTGAAGTACGACTGGTGCTCACCCAACGGCACCATCGACGACCAGGTCCGCACGTTCGCGAAGATGCGTGACGCGCTGGCGGCGACCGGGCGGCCGATCGTCTACAGCATCAACCCCAATAGCATCCACGCGAAGACGGGGCCGCAGCGCGACTGGGGCGACGTCGCCAACATGTGGCGGACGACCGAGGACATCACCAACAAGTGGGACACCGGTCAGACCAACGGCTATCCGATGGGCATCCAGAACATCGTCAACGTCACCGTCCCCCTCGCGTCGTACGCGAAACCGGGAGCGTTCAACGACCCGGACATGATGGAGGTCGGCCGGGGCGGCATGACCGACACCGAGATGCGCAGCCACTTCGCCCTCTGGGCGATGATGGCCGCACCCCTGATCGCCGGAAACGACCTGCGCACCATGGACTCGGCGACGGCGACCATCCTGAAGAACCAGAACCTGATCGCCGTCGACCAGGACCCGCTCGGCCTGCAGGCCCGCCAGATCAGCAACGACGGGACCCGCCGCGTGCTGGCCAAGAAGCTCGCCAACGGCGACGTCGCGGTCGCCCTGTTCAACCAGGGCGGCAGCACCACCACGATCAGCACCACCGCGTCCGCGATCGGGCTGTCCGGCGGTTCGTTCACCCTGCGCGACGCGTGGACGAACGCTGTCAGCGGCAGCACCGGCACCATCTCGGCCGGCGTGCCGTCACACGGCACCGTCGTCTACCGGGTCAGCGGCGGCGCGACCCCGTCGCCGTCCCCCACCGCGTCCCCCACCAGCCAGACGACCACCATGAGAAGCGAGGTGCCGGCATAGACGCCGGCGTGGATGCGCACTCCGAGCCTGGCCGC
>NZ_MWJN01000205.1:0-4621 GCF_002027145.1 Microbispora sp. GKU 823
AGTGAGTCACGCTGCCGACGACGCGGCCTGAACCGTCGAATCCATCGACGGCGAGGAGCTGCAAGCTCGGTCGTTCACGGCCGAGAAGCTGACTGGGCGTACTCGTCGCGGCGCCACAGCATGGCCGCCAGCATCAGCGGGAACATCGCGACGTGGGCCGCGACCATCAGGGCCATGCCGTCGATCAGGCCCAGCCACAGGAGCGGGAACAACGGCACGACCGGAGCGAACATCGCGCCGCACATCTCCAGGACCGGGGCCCAGGCGTGGCCGCGCACGCGCATCCAGACGGCCATGCCGGCCGACATGTCGAACGCCATGAGCAGATAGGCGAGTTCGGGATCGCGGGCGTAGGAGGGCTGGATCCCCAGAGCGGACCACAGCAGGCCGAGCGCGAACATCCCGGCGAACATCGCGACCACCATCTCGAGGTAGTGCAGGGCGAAACGGCCCCATCGCCGTGTGGCGGGGCGGTGACCGGTGGGCCTTCCAGGCGTGGTGTGCGTCATGGCCCAACTGTCCGGGCGGCCCGCGGACGCGCCAAGGAGGGAGACGGGAACGGGTCCGAAATCTTGGGCTCCCCGTCCGTCCGGCCTACAGTCGGGTCATGACCCAGCGGCGCATGGTCGTGGTCGGATACCACGCGGCGGAGCTCGTCGACATCGCGTGCGTGACGTCGAGCCTGATCATGGCGAACGCCCACGGGGCGTCTCCGTGCTACGACGTGTGCCTGGCCACCCCGTCGGGGCTGCCGGTCACCTGCGGCAGCGGGTTGACGCTGCAGGGGCAGCAGGCGCTCGAACGCGTCACCGGGCCGCTGGACACGCTCCTCGTCTCCGGGGGGATCGGGCACGAGGAGGCCGCAGCCAACCGGGTGATCGTCGGCCACGTCCGGCGGCTGGCGCGGGAGAGCCGCCGCGTCGCGTCGGTGTGCACGGGCGCGGCGGTGCTGGCCGCCGCCGGTCTGCTCGACGGGCGGCGCGCGACCACGCACTGGCAGTTCGCCCACACGCTCGCCGCCCGCCACCCGGAGATCGCCGTCGACGCCCGCCCGATCTTCATCCGCGACGGCAACGTCACCACCGCCGCCGGTGTCACCAGCGCGCTGGACGTCACGCTCGCGTTCATCGAGGAGGACCACGGCCCCGCCCTCGCCAGGCAGGTGGCCCGCAACCTGGTGACCTACCTGCAACGACCGGGCAACCAGGCGCAGATGAGCATGTTCACCGAGGGCCCGCCGCCCGGGGACGGCCTGGTCAAACGCATCGTCGACCATGTCACCGGCCATCCGGACGCCGACCTGTCCACCGCCCGCCTCGCGGCCGGCGCGGGCGTGAGCGAGCGCCACCTGACCCGGCTGTTCCTCAAGCACACGGGACAGACCCCGGGCCGGTTCGTACGGCGGGCCCGCACCGAGGCCGCAGCCCACCTGCTCGCCTCCACGTCGCTGCCGATGGCCGCGATCGCGGCCCGCTGCGGCTTCGGGACGGCCGAGGCCCTCCGCCAGGCGTTCGTCGATCTTTACGGCATCCCGCCCTCGCGTTACCGCCTGACCCAGGCGACCGCGTTGCCGTCCTCCTTCGGCGACGACAGGTGACGATTCTGTCGGTGCCGCCTGCGATGGTGACGGCGTGGTCTACTTCGTCTACCGCAGCGTCTACGAGGGGCCGTCCGGCCGGCTCGTCCGGCACTTCCCCGACGCCACCGTGCTGGACTGGTTCCGCAGGGTGTGGGACGACGCCGCGTCGCAGGACGCGTACACGTGGGTGCAGCGCGAACTCGGCGCGAACGTCTACGGTCTGCACACCATCTTCGAGACCGGTCTGCCGGCCCCTCGCACCCATAACGAGTTGCGCCGGTTGCTCAAGGAACATCTGTACGTCGAGGGAAGGCTGCGGGTGGACCGGCACAGCGTGCGGGTGCTCACCGATGACGACGAGGTCGAGCTGGCGTACTTCTTCGTGGACGACCACGTGGTGGCGGACGAGCCCGACCGCTGGACCTACCTAGTGCACGAGAGCTGGGACCTGCCCGCGGACGCATCACCGTCCGTGCGGACGTTCACGCCTCCGGTCCCGGTCGACGTCGTCAACCCCGCGCCGCCCGGCAGGGAGGGCGTGACCCCGGTCGCACGCTCGTCCGGTGCGACGACCACCTGGCCCAGATGGCGATCCACATGGACGGCTTTTTCGGCTACCGGCAGTGGTTCCTCTTCGACGACGTCTGGGCGCCGCGCATCCCGAGACGGCCGCCTCACTGATGCGTTTCGGCGCGCACTGGGATCCACGCTGCAGGCGCAGGCATGTGCGCCTGACCCACTGCGGCTGAACCAGTGGATGTGGCAGACTGACAACCGAATGTGGTTCTAGTCACTCGGAAGGGCCGGCCCCCACCATGACGACACAGCCCACGGAGCGCGCGCCCATGACCTCGGCGGCGGACATCGACCTGAACGACTGGAACTTCTGGGGCCGTCCGGACGAGGAGCGGGAACACGCGTTCCGGCTGCTGCGCGACCTGGACAAGCCGGCCTTCTTCCCGGAACCCGAGTTCAGCCTGGGCGGCGTCACCGGGCCGGGCTACCACGCGCTGGTCCGGCACGCCGACATCCTGGAGGCCAGCCGCAATCCCGAGGTCTTCTGCTCGGGCGACGGCGGGGCCACCAACATCCCGGACCTGCCGGCGGAGTTCGCCGAATACTTCGGGTCGATGATCAACATGGACGACCCGCGGCACGCACGCCTGCGGCGGATCGTCTCGCGCGCCTTCACCCCGAGGATGATCAAGCAGTTCGAGTCCGACGTGGACGCCGCGGCCTCGCGCATCGTGGACGAGCTGCTGGAGACCGGCGCCGGCTGCGACTTCGTCACCGAGGTGGCCGCCAAGCTGCCCTTGAAGATCATCTGCGACATGATGGGCATCCCGGAGAAGGACTACCAGTTCGTCTTCGACCGCTCGAACATCGTCCTCGGCGCCACCGACCCCGAGTACGTGAGCGACCGCGAGGACATCGCCCACGCGCTGCTCACCGCGGGGATGGAGCTGCAGCAGCTCGTCCAGGACCTCGCCGCGCTGCGGATGGAGACGCCCACCGACGACCTCACCTCGTCCCTGGTCAACGCCAACATCGACGGGGAGCGGCTGACCGCCCAGGAGCTCGGGTCGTTCTTCATCCTGCTCGTCGTGGCCGGCAACGAGACCACCCGCAACGCCATCTCGCACGGCATGCGCCTGCTCACGCTCAACCCGGAGCAGCGGCGGCTGTGGCTGGAGGACTTCGAGGGCCGGGCGCCGCGTGCGATCGAGGAGATCGTCCGGCTGGCCGCGCCGGTCAACTACATGCGTCGCAAGGTCACCCGCGACCACGAGATGAACGGCAACCTCTACCGCAAGGGCGAGAAGGTCCTGCTGTACTACTGGGCGGCCAACCGCGACGAGCGGGTGTTCGACGAGCCGCTGCGCTTCGACATCCTGCGCGACCCCAACCCGCACGTCGGCTTCGGCGGGCCCGGTCCCCACTTCTGCCTCGGCGCCCACCTGGCCCGCCGTGAGATCACCGCGATGTTCCGCGAGCTGCTGAGGCGGGTCCCCCAGATCGAGGCGGGCGAGCCGGAGCGCCTGCTGTCCAGCTTCATCAACGGCATCAAGCACATGCCCTGCGAGTTCTGACCGCCGGACCCGGGGTCCGGCCGGTGGTCAGCGGAGGGGCTTGATCGACCGGAAGACCGTGTTGATGTCGGGGAGCAGGTCGTTCTTGAGCTCGGGCACGGCCATGTAGACGATCGTGGGAAGATCGGCGCCGGTGTTCACGGCCGCGACCACGACCGTGGTCGTCGCGCCGTCGGCGGTCACCTTGTAGACGGCGGCCAGGCCGGTGAGGTTGTTGCGCGCCAGGCGCTGCTGGGCGACCTTGGTGGCCGCGTTGCCCTTGGGGAACTGGGTCTGCCGCGCCCGGAACATCACGGCACTGACGACCGGGCCCAGGTTGTCGGGCGTGGTGTACCTCGCGGCCAGCGACTGCGCGAGCGGGCCCGACATCACCAGGGCGAACTCGCGCTTGCCCTTCGTGGTCATGCCGGCCGGCACGTACTGCCTGCTGGTGAAGCCGTACGCCGCCTTGATCTGGGCCGGGTCGGCGTCCGCCTGCCAGGGGCCGCCGAGCTTGGGCAGCGTGATCCGGCCCGCGGTGTCGGTGAGCACGCCGTTCACCGGGGAGGCGGTGCCCTTGTAGACGGGCAGCCGTGACGACGTCTGCGCCTGCGGCTTGGCCGTGGCGCCGGACTTGACCGGGGAGGGCTTCGCGGACGTCGCCGCCTCGGCCGTGTCGCCGGAGCTGAGCGGCCCGGCGGCGAAGGCCCACACGAGCACCCCGACGAGCGCGGCGACGACCGAGGCCACCAGCGCGTACAGCCAGACCGGCCGGCCGGACTCGTCCTCCTCGTACTCGTCGATGGCCTGGTAGTTCTCCCCGAACACCGTGTTCCACAGTTCCTGCTGCCGGTGCGCGGGAGGCGTCTTCGGCCCGCTGATCTGTCCCGCCGTCACGAACGGGCTCCAGTCGACGTCCTCCCAGTCGCCCGAGGCGTACGTCACCCGCCCGCCGAAGACCTCGCGGGCGGCC
>NZ_MWJN01000206.1:0-4516 GCF_002027145.1 Microbispora sp. GKU 823
GAACGCCCTGCCGAATCCGGACGTCAGGGCCGACCGCGGGGTGCTGCGGTGGCCCGAGGCGTACTCCTCTCGGGCGCGTTCGAAGACGAGCACGTTCGCGTCGACCGCCATACCGATGGCCAGCACGAATCCCGCGAGGCCCGGCAGAGTCAGGGTGGCCCCGAGGGCGGCGAGGGCCGCGTAGGACAGGAGGCCATAACAGACCAGCGCCACCGTGGCCAGGAACCCCATGATGCGGTAGACGACGATGATGAACAGCGAGGTCAGTGCGGTGCCGATGACGGCGGCCCACGCGCTGGCCATGATGGCTTCGGCGCCCAGGGTGGGGCCGACGATGCGCTGAATTTGGGGGCGCGCGCCAGGGGGGCGGCTCTGTATCCTGAGTGCGGATTCCGGCGGCTGCCGTAATCCGGCAAAACGGCACGTTGTGCCCTTCCCGGGTCGTCTAGGGGCAAGACTACAGATTTTGGTTCTGTCAACGGAGGTTCGAATCCTCCCCCGGGAGCCCCTTCATCCAGCCGTTCCAGCCCCAGGGGGGCTGGTTCCCTCCCGGGGTACGGCAGGTAAGCTCACCTTGTCGAGCGGGTGACCGTGCGGTTCCTGGGTAGTGGACGCGTGGGCAACCGCACCCGATCCGTACAGGCACGATCCGTGTAGTAAGCCGCGACGCCGAGGGAGCCTCAGTCCGTGAGTGTGCCGCGCCCGGCAGCCGTGATCGTCCTCGCCGCCGGCGAGGGCACCCGGATGAAATCGAAAACCCCCAAAGTCCTCCACGAGGTCTGTGGCCGAGCGCTCGTCGACCACATGCTCGCCGCCGCGCGCGGCCTGTCGCCCGAGCGGCTGATCGTGGTCATCGGGCATGCGCGCGAGCAGGTCGGCGCCCATCTCGCGACGACCGCCGCGGACGCCCGTACGGTCGTCCAGGACAAGCAGAACGGCACCGGCCACGCCGTGCGCACCGCGCTCGAGGCCGAGGGCCCGATCGACGGCACCGTCCTGGTGACGTACGGCGACACGCCGCTGCTGCGCACCGAGACCCTGGCGGCCCTGCTCGAACGGCACGCCGCCGACGGCAACGCCGTCACGGTCCTGACCGCCGTCGTCCCCGACCCGACCGGCTACGGCCGGATCGTGCGCGCCGAGGACGGCGCGGTGCTGGAGATCGTCGAGGAGAAGGACGCGACGCCCGAGCAGCGCGCGATCGCCGAGATGAACTCGGGCGTGTACGCCTTCGACGGCGCGCTCCTGGCCGACGGCCTGAAGCGGATCGGCGCCGCCAACGCCCAAGGCGAGGAGTACCTGACCGACGTGCTGGCCATCCTCCGCGAGGACGGCCACCGGGTGGGCGCGCACGTGGCCGCCGACCACGCCGAGGTGGAGGGCGTCAACGACCGCGTCCAGCTCGCCTTCGTCCGGCGCGTGCTCAACGACCGCATCCTGCAGGCGCACATGCGCGCCGGGGTGACCGTCGTCGACCCAGGCAGCACGTGGGTCGACGCCGGGGTCGAGATGGAGCCCGACGCCGTGATCCACCCCGGCACCCAGCTCAGGGGCGCCACCAGGATCGGCGCCGGAGCGGAGGTCGGCCCGGGCAGCACGCTGACCGACACGGTCGTCGGCGAGGAGGCCGTCGTGCGCAACACCGTCGCCGACGGCGCGGAGATCGGTCCCGGCGCCGCCGTGGGTCCCTTCGCCTACCTGCGCCCCGGCACCGTGCTCGGGGCCAAGGGCAAGATCGGCGCGTACGTCGAGACCAAGAACGCGCGGATCGGCGAGGGCTCCAAGGTCCCGCACCTGACGTACGTCGGCGACGCGACCATCGGGGTCGGCTCGAACATCGGTGCCGCCTGCGTTTTCGTCAACTACGACGGCGTCTCCAAGCACCACACGATCGTGGGCGACCACGTGCGCGTGGGCAGCGACAACATGCTCGTCGCCCCGGTCACGATCGGGGACGGAGCGTACACGGCCGCCGGATCCGTGATCACGTCGGACGTGCCGCCAGGGGCGATGGCGGTCGCCCGCGGCAAGCAGCGCAACATCGAGGGCTGGGTGACACGCCGCCGTGCCGGCACCAAGTCGGCGGAGGCGGCCCAGCGGGCGATCGAAGCCCGCGACGCGGCCGCGGCGAACGGCGGAGACCCCGCCGGTGATTAGGGCCGGCGATTAGGACCACCTGCGGCCCGCCTCCCCGCGGGCCGTACGGGGACAGGTAAGAGTACGAGGCGCGGTATGTCCGCGTAGCGCCGAAGGGCCAGGCCAGGAGGACACCGTGACCGACCACATCGACCGGGCGAAGGGGTTTGCGACCCCCGGGCGAAGCGAGGGAACGGCGTTACGGCCGGCCCGGCCGCAGAACCAGGCCCGGTACGGCGAACAGGCTCGACACGCGAGGAGCGCGGCATGAGCGGCAAGAAGACGACCGGTGAGCGGAACCTCATGTTCTTCTCCGGCCGGTCCCACCCCGAACTGGCCGACGAGGTCGCGAACGCCCTCGGCGTCGAGATCACCCCGACGGCGCTGCGTGACTTCGCCAACGGCGAGATCTACGTGCGATACCTGGAGTCCGTGCGCGGCTGCGACGCCTTCGTCATGCAGAGCCACACCGCGCCGATCAACCAGTGGATCATGGAACAGCTGATCATGGTGGACGCCCTCAAGCGGGCCTCGGCCAAGCGGGTCACCGTGATCATGCCGTTCTACGGCTACAGCCGGCAGGACAAGAAGGGCCGCGGCCGCGAGCCGATCACCGCCAGGCTGATGGCCGACCTGTTCAAGCAGGCGGGCGCCGACCGGATGATGTCCATCGACCTGCACACCTCGCAGATCCAGGGCTTCTTCGACGGCCCGGTGGACCACCTGTTCGCTCTGCCGGTCCTGATCAACTACCTGCGCGGCAAGCTCGACCCGGCGACCACCACGATCGTCTCTCCCGATACCGGCCGCGTACGGCTGGCCGAGCGCTGGTCCGACAGCCTGGGCACGCCGGTGGCGTTCATCCACAAGCGGCGCGACCTCGACGTGGCCAACCAGGTGAAGGTGCACGAGGTGGTCGGCAAGGTGCGCGGCAGGACCTGCGTGCTGATCGACGACATGATCGACACGGGCGGCTCGATCTGCAAGGCGGCCGACGCGCTGTACGAGCACGGCGCGACCGACGTCGTCGTGGCCGCCACGCACGCCATCTTCTCCGACCCGGCCGTGGACCGGCTCAAGAACTCCCGCATCTCCGAGGTGGTCGTGACCAACACGCTGCCCATCCCGGAGGAGAAGAGGTTCGACAGCCTCACGGTCCTGTCGATCGCCCCGCTGATCGCCCGGGCCATCGAACAGGTCTTCACCGACGGCTCCGTCACCAGCCTCTTCGAAGGCGACAGCTGAACTGCCGGGCCCCCGGCGCGGTCAGGCGGCCGTCCGGGGGCCCTTCTCACTCTGTAGTCAGCGCTATCTAGCGAGGAACCGCGGGCGTTCGCGCCCGGGAGGAATCGCTTCCCTGATCCGAGGTTGTGATAGCACGGGCGTTAGTCCGGGCGTTTCTGGTTCTCGATGTACTCCTTGACGATCGACAGGGGTGCGCCGCCGCAGGAGGCGGCGAAGTAGGACGGGGACCAGAAGTGACCGCCCCAGAGATACTTGCGGACATGGGCGTCGTACTCTGTGCGCATCAGCCGGGCCGAAACACCCTTGAGACTGTTGACCAGGGTGGCCGGCGACCTTAAGACAGCGGGACCAGCAGATGGACGTGGTCATGTTCGCCGTCGAACTCGAGCAGTTGGGCGCCGACGCTATCCCACACCTCGATCGCGATTTCTTCGCAGGAGAAGGAGTTCGCCGGTGAACACACCCCGCCAGTACTTGGGTGTGAAGACCAAATACGCGTGCAGCGTGTAGACGACGCTGCGCTCGCCGGATCCCGGGTTGAGTTTCCCATCGCGCGACATCGGATGAACGATAATGTGTTCAATCGTGAGGCGGGTGGTGCAGGTGAGGCTCCTGCCGACTCCTGAACAGGCGTCGGCGCTGGAGGCCACGTTGCGCGCGGTCAATGAGGCCGCCAACCACGTCTCACGGGTGGCCTTCACCACCGGGACGCGGCGCGAGTACGCGCTGCGCAGGCACACCTACCGCGAGCTGAAGGCACGCGGGCTGGGGGCGCAGGCCGCCCAGCATGTGATCAAGAAGGTCGCCGACGCCTACACCACCCTGCATGCCAACATCCGCAACGGAAACCTTGGCCCCCAAGGATCGCCACGCCGTGCCCGCGCCACCTCCAAACCGATCACCTTCCGCGCCGATGCCGCCCAGCCGTTCGACGACCGGTGCCTGTCGTGGCAGATCGACGCGCGTACGGTGTCGATCTGGACGACGGAGGGCAGGGTGCGCGATGTGGCCTTCACCGCATCTGCGCAACAGCTCACGACGCTGGCCGCCTACCGCAGAGGCGAATCGGACCTGGTGTGCCGGGACGGCATGTGGTTTCTGATCGCCACCTGCGATCTCCCCGACCGGCCCATCG
>NZ_MWJN01000207.1:0-4390 GCF_002027145.1 Microbispora sp. GKU 823
CCGCCGCCGTCGGACAGCGCCGCCACCCCCGATCGTGACCCGCGGCGAGCCCCCGCCACCGCGGCACCGAGCCGGATGAGCGTGCGCCGCTCGGGCGACACCCCCCGCCGTACGGCCGGCCGGGACGCCCGGCGGCGGGGCGTCGAGCAGCGGGGTGTCGAGCAGCGCCGTGTCGCCCGCACGCGCGCCGCCGGTGTAGGACGCCTGCGGCGGGGGCGGCACCGGTATCACGGCCGTCCGGGTGGGCTCCCCCGCGGAAAGGGCGACGGCCGCCAGGACCCGGCGCGCGACCTCCGCGTCGGCGGGGCGGGCGGCCGGGTCCTTGGCCAGCAACGCCATGATCAGGCGCTCCAGCTCGGCGGGGATGTCGGGGCGGTGCCTGCCGGGCGGCACCGGGGCCTGGTGGATGTGCTGATACACCAGCTCCGGGGCCGATCCGGTGAACGGCGGGTGCCCGCACAGCAGCTCGTAGCAGACGCACCCCAGTGCGTAGAGATCGCAGGCGGACCCGCCGCCCCTGCCGTCGATCTGCTCAGGAGCCAGGTAGGCGGCGGTGCCGACGACGGTGCCCACCATGGTGAGCCGCGCCGCCTCGCTCGCCACCTGGGCGACGCCGAAGTCGACCACCTTGAGCACGCCGCTCGCGGTGAGGTGCAGGTTGGCGGGTTTGACGTCCCGGTGCACGACCCCGGCGCGGTGCGCGGCGTCCAGGCCCGCGGCGGCCTGGCTCATGAGGCCGCAGGCCTCCGCCACGCCGTACCGGCCCCGGTCGAGCAGCTCCGCGGCCAGGCTGCGGCCGGTGAGCAGCTCCATCACCAGGTAAGGCCGCGCGTCCTGCTCGCCCACATCGAGCACGGTCACCACGTTCGGGTGGACGACGCGGGCGGCGGCGCGGGCCTCGCGGGCGAAGCGCTCCCGTGAGGCGACCCCGGCGACCTGCGGCGCGAGGATCTTCACCGCCACGGGACGGTGGCCCCGCAGGTCGCGACCCCGCCAGACCTCGCCCATCCCGCCCTGGCCGATCAGCTCCTCCAGCTCGTAACGACCGCCGAGCGTGGACGGCACCACGTCCCGCACCCCCTCATGGCCACTCGTACCCGATGATCGGGAGCCAACCTATCCTCTCGGGCAGGCCGGGTGAGAACGGCCGGATCGGCGGAACTCGTACATGGCGGCGGTGTGCCGTTGGCTATGCCGGGCTATGCACGCGTCTGCGCTCGTGTTGACGCCGCCGACTCCGCTGTCGGTGTCCGCTGTTCGCGTCGCCGTTCGTGTCGCCGTTCGTGGGCGGCGGCGAGGATGAGGTAGGCGCCGGCCGTCCAGGTGTAGGCGCGGTCGCGCAGCCCCTCGCCGGTGCGCGCGTCGAAGTTCTCGGCGAAGCCGGACCGCTCGCACAGCCTCCGGAAGCGGGCGCTGATCTCGTCGGCCAGCCCGGCGTGGCCGGCGCGGCGCAGGCCGTCCTCGATGAGGACGGTCGAGGGGGCCCAGATCGGTCCCCGCCAGTAGCCGTCGTCCTGGTAGTGCTCCGACGCGGGGTGCTCGGTGGCGGGTCCGAACGCGGTCAGGTGCGCGGCGATGTGTGCGGCGAGCGCCGTGTGCACCGGCCCCGGGAGCTCGTCGCCGAGCACGATGGGCATGAGGTCGAGCAGGCTGGAGCTGGACCAGGTGCGCCCCGAGTGCGCGCCGCGGGCGACGAACCGGTCCCCCGTCCACAGCTCGGCGAGCAGCGCGTCGCGCATCCGGTCGGCGGCGCCGGACCAGCGGGCCGCCGCGGCGGGGTCCGGGGCCCGGCGGGACAGTTCGCGCATCTGCAGGACGAGGAAGGCGGCCAGGTCGGCGGTCTCGACGACCCGTTCGGGGTCGAAGGTGGTGGCGTTGTCCCAGCCGCTGTCGTTGCCGTGCTGGTAGTGCGGCAGCTCACGGCCGGGGACGCGCCGCGCCGTGAGCCAGAAGGTCGTCCAGCGTTCCAGCAGCCGGTAGACCTCCTCCGGCTCGGCCGCCGGTGGAAGGCGGCGCAGGGCCCAGCCGTGGATGGGCGGCTTGACGAAGTTGTAGAGGATCTCGGAGTGGGTGACGGAGTCGGGCAGCGCGCCGGCGTCGTCCTGGTGGTCGAAGGGCAGCCGGAACTGGTCCCATGCCAGGCCGGGCAGGCCGTCGGCGAGGGCGATGGCGTTGAAGCAGTGGTCCCAGCTCCACACCTTGTCCATCCAGTGCTTGGACATCAGCACGGCGGGCCGGGTGACGAACCCGGCCGGGCGTACGGTCGCCGACCACAGGACGTAGGCGGCCAGCTCGGCCGCGGGCGTCCGGTCGCTGCGCCAGGGCGCGACCGCCGCGGTGAACGCGTCGAACTGGGCCCGCGCCGCCTCGGCCACCTGTTCGAAGGCGGCCGTGCCCGTGTAGGGGGCGCGAGCCGTCTCGTACTCCTCGACGGCGACCTCCCACTCGCCGCTCAGGACGACGCCCCGTTCGGCGGCGCCGAGCGCCTGGACGCCCCGCGCCTCGGCCTGTCCGGCGAGCACCGTGACCCGATAGCGGCGCCCGGTCTGGTAGACGGTGAAGACGAACGATCCGTCCGCTGGATCCTGGTAGAAGTACGGGCCGCTGAACGGGGTCAGGACGGGGTCGGCGGCCAGGAGGCTCAGCCCGAGGCCACGTCCGCGCAGCCGTACCGTGTCGGCGTTCTCGTAGGCGAGGTCGATCCGGTCGCCGGCGCGGCTCCAGGTGAGCCGGTGGGGGGTGGCGGTGACGTCGCTCTCGGCGGACGGCGCCAGCCGCAGGATCGGATGCATGCCGGTCTGGTGGGAGACCAGATGCACGTCCCGGGCGTAGGTGTTCTCGGCGACCACCGGCGAGAAGCCGAACCACGAGCCGCGGTAGCTGAACGGGATTTCCCGCAGGGAGAACACCGGGCCTGAAGCGGCGACGGTCATGAAGAGGGGGTCCCTTCTCGAAGAGGTTCAGTCCTTGACGGCGCCGGCGGTGACGCCTGCGGCGACGTAGCGCTGGGCGACGATGAGCAGAACGGTGGCGGGGATGGAGGCGACCACGGCGGTGGCCATGATGGCGTTCCACTCCTGGTTGTTGTTGCCGATGTAGTGGTAGATGCCGAGCGTGATCGGCTGGCGGGCGCCGCCCTGGTCGAGGGTGGAGGCGAAGACGAAGTCCGACCAGGCCCACAGGAAGGCGAACAGCGACACCGTGATGATCGAATTACGGGAGACCGGCAGCACGATCGAGACGAACGTACGCGTCACCCCGGCTCCGTCCACCCGGGCCGCCTGCATCAGCTCCTCGGGAATGCCGGACATGAACGTGGTGAGGATGAGCACGGCGAACGGCACCGCGAGGGTGGAGTCGGCCACGATCAGCCCGGGGACGGTGTTGAGCACGCCGGTGGTGAGGAAGATGGCGTAGAAGCCCATCGCCATGATGATCCCGGGGATCATCTGGGCGATCAGCAGCACGAAGCTCAGCACGCCGCCGCCGCGCGGGCGGAGCTTGGCCAGCGAGTACGCGGCCGGCGCCGCGACCAGGAGGGTCAGCACGACGGTGCCCAGCCCGACGACCAGGCTCACCCCCAGGTAGGGCAGCTGCCGCTCCAGCACCGCCCGGTAGCCGTCCAGCGTGCCGTGGACCGGAAACCAGTACGGCGGCGACTTGCGCATGTCCTGGTCCCGCGTGAACGACACGTTGACCATCCAGTAGACCGGGAACAGCATCACGGCCGTCAGCGCCAGGCCTACGGCGGTGTTGAGCCGCCTCATGCCGCGGCCTGCCGTCGCTGCACGCGGATGTAGACGAGTCCGAAGGCCAGCGCCATGAGGATCAGCAGGTTGCCGACCGCCGCGCCGGGGCCGAAGGAGGGCACGAGGTTGCCGAAGCCGAGCCGGTAGGACCAGGTGGCGAACGTGCCGGAGGATCCGCTCGGCCCGCCCTTGGTCATGATCCAGATGATGTCGAACACCTTGAGGGTGTAGACCAGCCCCAGCAGGACGGTGATCGCCGAGACCGGCCGCAGCAGCGGGAAGGTCACGCGCCAGAACCGCTGCCAGGCGCCGGCCCCGTCCAGCGCCGCGGCCTCGTACACGGCCGAGGGGATCGCCTGCAGGCCGCTGTAGAGCACGACCAGGTTGAACGGGATGCCGATCCAGATGTTGGCGATGGTCACCGACCACAGCGACCAGTCGGGTGAGGTCAGCCAGTTCACCGGGCCGAGGCCGACCCAGCTCAGGGCGGCGTTGACCACGCCGGAGTCGCTGTTGAGCATCCACGACCAGGTCGAGGCGGACACGATCAGCGGCAGCAGCCAGGGCACCAGGAACAGCGCGCGCAGCGTCGCCGACAGCCGGAAGTTCCGGCTGAAGAACACCGCGAGCGCGAGCCCGAT
>NZ_MWJN01000208.1:0-4315 GCF_002027145.1 Microbispora sp. GKU 823
GCCGCCCCTGCCACCCCCGGACCCCGGCCCCCGTGTCGCCGTCATCGCGCACCGCAAGAAGACCGTCGGCGGCGGCCTCGACGAGCTCCGCAAGCTCATCACCGGCTACGACGTCGAGGACCTGCTCTGGTACGAGGTCCCCAAGAGCAAGAAGGCCCCCAAGAAGGTCCGCCAGGCCCTCAAGGACGGCGCGGACCTGTTCTTCCTCTGGGGCGGCGACGGCACCGTGCAACGCTGCGTCGACGCCCTCGCCGGCAGCGACGCCACCGTCGCCATCGTCCCCGCAGGGACCGCCAACCTCCTGGCCCGCAACCTCGGCATCCCCGAAGACCTCCCCGAGGCCGTACGGATCGGCTTCGAGGGCCGCCGCGCCAAACTCGACCTCGGCAAGATCAACGGCGAGCACTTCGCGGTCATGGCAGGCGTCGGCTTCGACGCCGAGATGATCGCCGACGCCGACCGCGGCCTCAAGGACCGCCTCGGCCGCTTCGCCTACATCTGGACCGGCCTGCGCCACGTCGGCGGCGCCGTCACCCCCATGAAAATCAAAATCGACGACAACGACTGGTTCGAAGGCGACGCCAGCTGCGTACTCGTCGGCAACGTCGGCACCGTCACCGGCGGCATCGACGTCTTCGAAGACGCCCGCTACGACGACGGCTGGCTCGAAGTCGGCGTCTCCACCGCAGAAGGCCCCATCCAATGGGCCCGCACCCTCGGCCGCATGAGCGCAGGCGACGCCGAGAAATCCCCCTTCGTCCGCATCACCCGCGCCAGGAAGGTATCGGTCAAACTCCGCACCCCCATGGCGTACGAACTGGACGGGGGAGCCCGCGACCGGGTCAAGCGCATCACCGTCAAAGTCGTGCCCCAGGCCGTCACCGTCTGCCTGCCCGACACCACCTCCTGACCGGCGACGTCAGCCGAACCGGCCGGGCCCCTCGGACGGCTTCACCCGTCCGCACCACCTACGCGGGCCGTACGTTGTGGTTGCGGGCGAACAGATTGCCGGGGTCCCACCGGCGCTTGACCGCCGCGAGCCGCCGGTAGGTCGGCGCCGGATAGACGGCGGCGACATCCTCCTCACCGGCGGAAGCGAGGAAGTTGGCGTAAGCGCCGCTGACGTGAGGCGCGAGCCTGCTCCAGATCGTCTCCAGAGCGGGCCGAGCGGACTGGATGACCGGCATCGGCCCCGCGACGGTGGTCACGACCAGCAACTCCGCCTGGCGATGCGCGTACGCGGTGGCGTCCTGCGGCACTCGGGACACCGCGCCGCCAACACTGCGAACGGCGATGAACGGCGCCCCCTCCGCCGCCCCGGCCTCGGCAAGGATCCGAAGGACCTCGGGCACCGACTCCTCGCCGACGAACGCGCTCCGCGTGACCAGACGAATGCCCGGCGGCGCGACGGCGCCGTCCACGAGCGTGTCGGCGTAGGGCTTCAACGCGACATCGTCGCCGATCACCGTGCCGAGCCGGCGGATCGGATCGACGGCCCGGGCCGCGAGCCGCGGGTCATCGCCGTCGAAGGCGACCTGGATCTCGATCGGCGCCTGGGGGCCGCCGGCGAAGGGATCGGCGAGGTTGGCGATGCTCGTGAGCTCTTCGGGGGCGGTGCGGAGGTGGTCCGCCCACCCCTGGAGCACGGTGGCCGCCTCCGACGCCGGGAAGGCGATCCTACCGAAGAAGACGTCCGTCGTCGGGTGGGCCGCGAACGTGAAGGCGGTCACGATGCCGAAATTGCCCCCTCCACCGCGAATCGCCCAGAACAGCTCGGGGTTCTCCTCCGCATTCGCATGCACGACCCGTCCGTCCGCGGTGACCACCTCGGCCGCGACCACGTTGTCCAACGCGAGGCCGTACTTCCTGACCTTCCAGCCGATGCCGCCGGACAACGTCAGCCCACCGACCCCGACGCTCCTGGTGTCGCCCGAAGAGATCGCCAGCCCATGCGGGGCCAGGACGGAGGCAACCTGTCCCCAGGTGGCGCCGCCGCCGATCCGTACGAGATGACGCTCCTTGTCGACGACCTCGACGTTCGCGAGCCCGCTGAGGTCGATCACGACGCCGTCGTCGTTGGTGCCGAAGCCCGCGAAGGCATGGCCGCCGCCTCGCACCGACAGCACGAGCCCTGCGGCGGCGGCGAAACCGACACCTGCTCGCACATCCCCGACGCTCCTGGGCCGTAGAACATAAGCCGGACTGCCCGAGGCCAGCACCGAGCGACACGCCGACGCGTACTCCGGCGCTCCCGGTTCGACGATGTCGCCGCCGAAGTCACGGCGAAGGATTTCAAGCGCTGAGTTCATGACGTTCCTCTCAGTTCGCCATGCCGGCGAACATGCCGGGCTCGTAGGAGCCCCCCGGGTTACGCACGATCACGTTGAGCCGGTTGCTGGCGTTGATCATGGCGATCAGGGAGACCAGCGCGACGATCTGGTCGTCGTCGTAGTGCTTGCGCACCTCGGCCCAGGTCTGGTCGGACACACCCCGGTGGGCGTCGGCGATCCGGGTGCCCTCCTCCGTGAGCGCCAGCGCGGCCCGCTCCGCCTCGGTGAACACCGTGGACTCGCGCCAGGCGGCCACCAAGTGCAGCCGGACCGCGCTCTCCCCGGCGGCCGCGGCGTCCTTGGTGTGGTAATCGACGCAGAAACCGCAGCCGTTGATCTGGCTCGCGCGCAGCATCACCAGGTCCTGAGTGGCCTGGGGGAGCGGCGACTGCTGGATCGCCACAGCGACGCCGTAGATCCGCTTGGCGATCCTGGCACCGAGCTCGTTGGCCATCAGGTCGATACGGGGTTCCATGACGTGGTCCTCCACTCGTGACATCGCGGTGCCGCGCCGATCACCGGCGCGGCGTCCTGACGAGCAAGAGATCCCGGCGGCCCGCCCCCTGTGACAACGGAATCGTGTGACGTACGCCACCGGCCGCGGGTGTCACAAAGCGATAGGGACCGGGATCGTATGCACAGCACGGTCGAGAACCCACAGACAGGAACCGGCGAATGAGCGAGAGACACACGGACACGGCCGAGCCGCTCGCCGGCGGCCGGATGGATTCCGTCGAGGATCCGGCCACGGAGGCGTTCGTCGCCCACCGCAACCTGTTGTTCACCGTCGCCTACGAGATGCTCGGCTCGGCCGCCGACGCCGAGGACGTCCTGCAGGAGACCTGGCTGCGATGGGCGGGCGTCGACCTCGAAACGGTGCGGGACCAACGCGCCTACCTGGTCCGGATCACCACCCGCCAGGCGCTGAAACGACTCCGTACGCTCGGCCGGCGCAGGGAGTCGTACGTCGGGCCGTGGCTGCCCGAGCCGTTGCTGACCGCGCCGGACGTGGCCGAGGACGTGGAGCTGGCCGACAGCGTCTCGACGGCGATGCTGCTGGTGCTGGAGACGCTCACGCCCACCGAGCGGGCGGTGTTCGTCCTGCGCGAGGTGTTCGACCTGGACTACGACGAGATCGCCGAGGCCGTCGGCAAGAGCCAGGCCGCCGTACGCCAGATCGCCCACCGCGCCCGCTCACACGTCGCCGCCCGACGCCCACGCGAGACCGTCTCCCCGGCCGAGACCCGCGACGCCCTCCAGGCCTTCCAACAGGCGGTCGAGACCGGCGACCTGCAACGCCTGCTCGACATCCTCGCCCCCGACGTCGTTTTCCTCGCAGACGGCGGCGGACTCAAGCAGGCCGCGCTGGCACCCCTCGTGGGAGCCGACCAGGTGGCCCACGTACTCAGCAGGATCACCCCCGGGGCCTCGCTGGAGCCGGCACAGGTCAACGGCCACCCGGCACTGATCGTCCGGATCGACGCCGACATCGACACCGTCATCACCGTCCGCATCGACGACGGCCTCATCACCGGGCTCTACGCCGTACGCAACCCCGAGAAGCTGTCACACATGGAGCGGGAGACCACCGTGAGCCGCTGACCCACGACTCCGGCAAGAAGCAGTCGGACCAGGCTGTGACGGGCATCACAGCGATTCATGCCGAACCCCGCAGCACGGCACAGTACCCACAGACGATGGACGACACGGACCTCCGGCTGCTGCGACTGGTCGCCACCGGTGACGAGCATGCCTTCGAACGGCTCTACACCCGGCACGCCCACGCCCTGCTCGCCTACGCCGAAGGACTGCTCCGCGACCGCGGCACCGCCGAGGAGGCCCTGCAGGAGACGTTCATCGCCGTCTGGCGCTCGGCCGGATCCTACGAAGGCCGCTCCACCGTCCGCACCTGGCTGTACGGCATCTGCCGCCGCCAAGCGCTCAAACGCATGAACGGCGGCCGCCCCGCCCCCCGCCCCCTGGAC
>NZ_MWJN01000209.1:0-4236 GCF_002027145.1 Microbispora sp. GKU 823
CCCTGCTCGGCGTTCCGCCGCAGACCGACTCGTCCTACTACGTCGGCTTCGATGCCGAGGGCCAGCACATCGGGCTGGTGCCGGGCGCTGGGCCGCAGGGCATGACTTCGCCGGTGGCCTACTGGCACGTGCCGGACATCGAGGCGAAGCTGGCCGAGCTGATCGCCGCTGGGGCCGTCGTGAAGGAGGCCGCGCACGAGGTCGGCGGCGGCCGCCTGGTGGCCACCGTCACCGACCCCGACGGCAACGTCCTCGGCCTCCTGCAGGACCGTTGAGCGCCCCCCTGCCCCTACCGCGTCCGTCCCCCACGGCGGCCGGCCCGACCACGAACCCACCTCGCCGAAAGGACCTGCCATGACCTCCTTCGAATCCGTCATCCTCGAAGTTCCCGACCCCGCGACCGCGGACGCCTTCTACGAAGCCTTCGGTCTGGGCCCTTACGTGAACGTGCGTGCTTCGGATGCGCCGACGACCGGTTTCCGTGGGTTCGCGCTGTCACTCGTGGTGTCCCAGCCGGCCGACGTCGACGCCCTAATCGGCGCCGCCCTCGACGCCGGTGCCACGACCCTGAAGCCGGCCACGAAGGGATTCTGGGGCTACGGCGGCGTCGTACGCGCGCCGGACGGGACGATCTGCAAGATCGCAACCTCGAACAAGAAGGACACCGGCCCCGCAACCCGGCACATCGACCAGGTCGCGCTCCTCTTGGGCGTGGCCGACGTCAAGGCGAGCAAGCGGTTCTACGTCGACCGCGGCCTGGCCGTGGCGAAGAGCTTCGGCGGCAAGTACGTCGAGTTCGACACCCCGGCGTCGGCCGTCACGCTGGCGCTCTACCCGCGCCGCGCCCTCGCCAAGGACACCGGCGTCTCCCAAGAGGGCGCCGGATCACACCGGATCGTGATCGGCGGCGATGCCGGGCCCTTCACCGACCCCGACGGGTTCGTATGGGAGGCCGCATCCGTCTGAGGCAGGCGGCCGGCCCGCGTACGGCCTTCGCGCGCGACATGCCCCGGCGAACCCTGTGGCCCGCACGCGCCGCGGCCTGACTACCCGGCGGGGTGTTCCTCGATGGGGCCGGCCTCCGCCAGGGCCCGTGCGAAGGCGCGCACCCGGGCGGTCTCGCGGTCGCGATGCCAGACCAGCCCCAACGTGGAGTCCGGCAGACCGGTCACCGGAACGAAGGTCAGCGCGCGGCGGCCGTGGTACTCCGCGGTGGGCTCGCACAGCAGCATCGCGCCCCGGCCCGCCGCGACCAGTGTGAGCGCTTCCTGCAGCGTGCCGACCCTCGGACCGGTACCGATCGGACGTCCCTGCGGGGTGGCGGCGGGCGCGACGGCGGAGCGCCAGTATGCCGGCGCCGGGCTGTCCACTCCGATCAGCTCGCACCCGGCCAGCTCCTCCGCCTGGAGGAAGGAATGGCTCGCGAAGGCATGGCCCGCCGAGACGGCGAGCGTCTGCGGCTGCCGCGAGAAGACCGCCCCCACCACCAGGTCGTCCTCCAGGACCGGCGTCAGGACGACCGCCAGGTCCGCCTCACCCCGCCGCAGGGCGCCGAACGGGTCGCGCAGCGGCACCTCCACCAGCTCGGCGGCACAGCGGGGATGCCGCCGCTCGAACAGGGCCATGGCGCTCATCACGTGGTCGTTGACGGCGCCCTGGAAGCCGATCCGCAGTGAGCCGTCCACGTCGCGGGCGCTCGTGCGCGCGTCGTCGACGGCGGCGCGCAGGCCGTCGTACGCGGGTCGCAGGCCGGCAAGGAAGCGCTCACCGAGCGGGGTGAGCCGGACCCGGCGGCTGGTGCGCTCGACCAGCCGGGCGCCGATCCGGCTTTCCAACGCGCGCAGCAGCTGGCTGACCCTGCTCTGTGAGATGTACAGCCGTTCCCCCGTACGCCCGAAGTGCAACTCCTCGGCGAGCACGAGGAAACACTCCAGCTCGCGCATCTCCAGGCCGCTCATATCCGGGCCGCCTCTCCTTTCGCGACGTCACGATCAGGGCCCCGGACGCCGGACCGGTCATCGATGAGCCCGGCTGATCGAAGGATGAGAGAACGGCCGTTGTTCCCGACGAGCCCTCCCCGGTTGCCTGGAGCGGTGACGGAAACACTACGAGAGATCGTCCCCGGGAGATCGGCGCTGCGCGGCTGGGCGGGCGTCTTCGCCGTGGCCACCGCGACGTTCACGGTCGTGACCTCCGAGATGCTGCCGGTGGGAATGCTCACCCCGATCGGCCGGACGTTGCGGATCGGCGAGGGGACGGCCGGGCTGACGTTGACGGTCACCGGGTTGGTGGCGGCGGTGGCGGCGCCGCTGATCACTCCCGCCGCCGGACGGCTGGACCGGCGGGTGCTGCTGTGGGCGTTGATGCTGCTGCTCGCGGTGGGCGACTTCATGGCCGCGGTGGCAGACGATTTCGCCGTCATGATGGCGGGACGGGTGCTGATCGGCCTGGCCATGGGCGGCGTCTGGCCGGTCGCCGCGTCGCTGGCGCCCCGGCTGCTGCCCGCGAGGTCGGCGGGGACCGGCACCGCCCTCGTCTTCAGCGGAGTCGCCGTCGCGTCGGTCCTCGGCGTGCCGGCCGGAACGTCTCTGGGCCAGGTCGCGGGGTGGCGTACGGCGTTCGCCGCGGCCGGGCTGGTGTCGGTGGTCGTGGCCTTCGCGCTGGCGGCCCTGCTGCCCCGGATGCCGGCCGAGCGACCGGTGCGGCTGGGCGCGCTGGCGCGGCTGGCGGGGGAGCGGGAGGTGCGCACGGGCCTGGTCGCGACCGCGCTGCTGGTCACCGGGCACTTCGCCGCCTACACCTATGTCCGGCCCGTGCTGGAGCGGATCTCGGGCGTGGACGGCGGTCTGATCGGCGCGCTGCTGCTCGCCTACGGTGTGGCGGGGGTCGTCGGCAACTTCGCGGCCGGCGCGGGGGCGGCGCGGTCGCCGCGCACGACGCTGCCGATCATCTGCGCGGCACTCGCGGCCACCGTCCTGCTCGTCCCGGAACTCGGACGTACGCCGGCGTCCGGCGCGGCGCTGCTGGTGCTGTGGGGTCTGGCGTACGGGGGCGTGTCGGTGACCACGCAGGCGTGGTTGTCGGCCGCCGCGCGTCAGGCCCGCGAGGCGGCGTCCGCCCTGTTCGTCGGGGTGTTCAACGCGGCGATCGCGTTCGGGGCGCTGGTGGGCGGACGCACGGCGGAGGTGCTGGGGATCGCACCGGTCATGTGGGTGGCGGGTGCGCTGGCCGCGGCGGCCCTGCTCGCCGTCCTGCCCAGGTCGGGCAGGATGGGGCGCAGGTGAGCGGCCGATGGGATTTTCGCGAGCGCGGCTTGACGATTTCCACGCGGGCGTGCGATTCTGATTACGGGATAGAGGTTGACAATTCCGATAAGTGTGGACATTCGTTTGCAGTTTGCTTTATGCTGCCCTTCCACGCCCGCCCTCGGCATCCCACTCCTTCTCCTCGACTGAGCTGTCGTCCGGCGTGCGCGTAGTCAGTCCGCGAGCCCTCGGAAGGACATCTGTTGGCAGCCTCGCCCCGCGCTTTCGCCGTACCCGCCGGTCCTCGCCGCGTCTCTTTCGCACGCATCGAGGAGCCGCTCGAAGTGCCCGACCTTCTCGCCCTGCAGACCGAGTCCTTCGACTGGCTGGTGGGCAACGAGAGATGGAAGGGCCGGGTTGAGGCGGCTCGCCAGGCCGGGCGCAAGGACATTCCGGCCCAATCGGGTCTCGAAGAGATCTTCGAGGAGATCAGTCCCATCGAGGACTTCTCCGGAACCATGTCCCTGTCGTTCCGGGACCACAGGTTCGAGCCGCCCAAGTACTCAGTCGATGAGTGCAAAGACAAGGACATGACCTACTCCGCCCCGATGTTCGTCACGGCGGAGTTCATCAACAACACCACAGGTGAGATCAAGAGCCAGACGGTGTTCATGGGCGACTTCCCGCTCATGACGTCGAAGGGCACCTTCATCGTCAACGGCACCGAGCGTGTCGTGGTCTCCCAGCTCGTCCGGTCCCCGGGTGTCTACTTCGAACGCAGCGTGGACAAGACGTCGGACAAGGAGCTCCACGGAGGCAAGGTCATCCCGTCCAGGGGAGCCTGGCTGGAGTTCGAGATCGACAAGCGTGACAGCGTTGGCGTGCGCATCGACCGCAAGCGCAAGCAGCCCGTGACCGTGCTGCTGAAGGCGCTCGGCTGGACCAGCGACCAGATTCTGGAGCGTTTCGGTCAGTACGAGTCGATGCGGGC
>NZ_MWJN01000021.1:0-105217 GCF_002027145.1 Microbispora sp. GKU 823
CCGCCCGCCGTACGCCGTCCCGCCGCCGCGCGCGGCGCCCCCCGTGTCCCCCCGCCGGGGGAAGATTGTCTGCCGCTGCTCCCCTCCGGGGCAGGAAACGATGTGAAACCTCCCCGTGAAAGGAGCCTCCCCGATGGCCCGGACCGACCTCGACGCGCTCGCCCTGAACGCGCTCACCCTGGAGCAGAAGGCCTCGCTGCTGTCGGGCCGGGATTTCTGGACGACCAAACCGCTGGAGGAGGCCGGGATTCCGTCCATCACGCTGTGCGACGGGCCGCACGGCGTCCGCCGCGAGGCCGGCGGATCCGACCACCTCGGCCTGAACGAGAGCATCCCCGCCACCTGCTTCCCGCCCGCGGTCGCGGTCGGGTCGAGCTGGGACCCCGAAGTGGCCGCCCGGATCGGCGCCGCCATCGGCAGGGAGGGCCGGGCCCTCGGCGTGGCGGTCGTGCTCGGTCCCGGCGTGAACATCAAGCGCTCGCCGCTGTGCGGGCGCAACTTCGAGTACTACTCGGAGGACCCCCTGCTTTCCGGCGTACTGGGGGCGGCGCACGTCGCCGCGCTGCAGGCGGAGGGACCGGGCGCGTCGGTCAAGCACTTCGCGGCCAACAACCAGGAGACCGAGCGCATGCGGGTCAGCGCCGACGTGGACGAGCGCACGCTGCGCGAGATCTACTTCCCCGCGTTCGAGCGGGTGGTCACCCAGGCCCGGCCGGCCACCGTGATGTGCTCCTACAACCGCGTCAACGGCGTCCACGCCTCGCAGAACCGGTGGCTGCTCACCGACGTCCTGCGCCGCGAGTGGGGCTTCACCGGCGTCGTCGTCTCCGACTGGGGCGCGGTCCAGGACCGCGTCGCCGCGCTGGCCGCCGGGCTGGACCTGGAGATGCCGGGGACCGGCGGCGCGAGCGACCGGCGCGTCGTGGACGCCGTCCGCGCGGGCGACCTCGACGAGGCCGTCGTGAACGCGAGCGTGCGCCGCGTCGTCGCCCTCACCGAACGCCACCATGGCGTGTCCGGCGCGTTCGACGCCGACGCCCACCACGCGCTCGCCCGCGAACTCGCCGCCGAATGCGCCGTGCTGCTCAAGAACGAGAACGGCACGCTCCCCCTCTCGGCGAGCGCCCGCATCGCCGTGATCGGCGAGTTCGCGGCCAGGCCCCGGTTTCAGGGCGGCGGCAGCTCCCACATCAACGCCACCCGGGTCGACGCGGCGCTCGACGCGATCCGGGCCCTCGCCCCGGACGTCGCCTACGCCCAGGGGTTCTCACTGGACGGGTCGGGCGACGCGCGGGAGCTTCGCGAGGCGGCGGCCGAGGCCGCGGCGTCCGCCGACGTCGCGGTCGTCTTCGCGGGTCTCGGCGAGCGGGAGGAGTCGGAGGGCTTCGACCGGGAGACGATCGACCTGCCCGCCGTCCAGGTCGAGCTGATCCGCGCCGTCGCCGCCGCGGCCCGCCGTACGGTGGTCGTCCTGTCCAACGGCGGCGTCGTCTCGATGGAGGGCTGGCACGACGACGTGGACGCCGTGCTGGAGGGCTGGCTGCTCGGACAGGCGGGCGGTTCCGCCGTCGCCGACCTCCTCTTCGGCGTCGTGAACCCCTCCGGGCGCCTCGCCGAGAGCATCCCGGTCCGGCTGCAGGACACGCCGAGCTACCTCAACTTCCCCGGCGAGGCCGGGCACGTGCGCTACGGCGAGGGCGTGATGGTCGGCTACCGCTACTACGAGACGGTCGAGCTGCCCGTGCGCTACCCGTTCGGCCACGGCCTGAGCTACACGACGTTCGCGGTCGACGGCCTCACCGTCGTCCGTACGGGCGACGACACGGCGACCGTCACGGTGCGGGTGACCAACACCGGAGAGCGGGCGGGCAAGCACGTCGTGCAGGTCTACGTGGCCACCACCGCGGGTCCCGTACGGCGGCCGGCCCGGGAGCTGCGGGCCTTCACGAAGGTCTCCCTCGCCCCCGGCGAGTCGCGCACGATCACGCTTTCCCTGGACCGGCGGGCGTTCGCGTACTACGACGTCCCGCTCGGCCGGTGGGTGGTCGCGCCGGGCGACTACACGATCCAGATCGGCGAGAACGCCTCGTCCGTCGTGGCCGAGACGACGATCAGCCTCGACGGCGACTCCGTCGTCCCCGTGGTGTCGCTCGACTCGACGCTCGGCGAGTGGCTCTCGCATCCGCTCGCCGGGCCCGCTCTCGTACGGGTCCTCACCGGCGGGAAGAGCGAGCGGCCCGAGGAGGACGACGAGAACGGGCTGCGGATGGCCTCGTCGATGCCGATGGGACGGTTCCTGACCTTCGCCGGCATCGACATCCCCCACACGACCCTGCGGGAACTGGTGAAGCTGGGCGGGTCGGACGGCGCGTGATAGCGGCCGTCCGGCCACTCGAACCGGGGGACGGCCGGTCAGCCGAGGCGTTGGGCTCTGCCGAGCAGCCGCTGGGCCACCACGACCAGGGCGAGGAACAGGCCGCTGACCACCTGCTGGAAGGCCGACGTCAGGTTGCCCACCTGGTTGATCAGGCTCTGGATCACCCCGAGCAGCAGCACGCCGGCGATGGTGCCGGTGATGCCGCCCGCTCCTCCGGTCAGCAGCGTGCCGCCGATCACCACCGCGGCGATCACGTCGAGTTCCAGGCCGATGCCGAGGATCGTGACGCCGGAGGAGAGCCGGGCCGCGTTCAGCACCCCGGCGAGGCCCGCGAGCAGGCCCGACATCAGGTAGACGTAGACCTTCGTTCGCGCCACCGGCACGCCCATCAGCGCGGCCCCCTGCTCGTTGCCGCCGACCGCGTAGACGTTCTGGCCGAAGGCCGTCCGCTGGAGCAGGACCATGGCGGCCACGGCCAGGAGCGCCGTGATGTAGACCGGCCAGGTCAGGCCGAGCACACCGCCCTGCCCGAGCCGCGCGAACGCGGAGTCCTTCACGAGGTAGGTGGTGGCGCCCTCGTTGGAGATCGCCAGCATCAGCCCGCGCACGCCCAGCAGCCCGGCCAGGGTGACGATGAACGGCGCCATGCCCGTCCTGGCGATGAGCAGCCCCTGGAGCAGCCCCACCAGCCCGCACGCGGCGAGCGGCAGCGCGAGCGCGACGAACAGCCCATACTGCGAGCCGTACGCCGCGAGGACCCCGCCGAACACGAACAGCGACCCCACCGACAGGTCGATGCCGCCACTGATGATCACGAAGGTCATGCCGACGGCGATGATCGCGGTGAACGAGGAGGAGACGAGGACGCTGGCGGCGTTGCCCGCGGTGGCGAAGGAGTCGAAGGCGACGCTGCCGACGATGACCAGCGCCGCCAGCACCATCAGCGCGCCGTGCTGCTGGAGGACGCGGCTCACCTGCTCACGTCCGGGCGTTGCGGTCATCGGGTTCCTCGCTCCCTGGTGGCGTAAACGGCGGCCAGGATGATGACCGCCTGCACGATCTGCGTCCACGACTGCGGCAGGTTGTGCTTGATGAGGGTGGCCGACAGCAGCTGCATGAGCAGCGCGCCCATGACCGTGCTGAGCACCCGGATCCGTCCGCCGCTCAGCGGCGTGCCGCCCACCACCACCGCCGTGATGGCCGACAGCTCGATGAACAGGCCGAGCGAGGTCGGATCGCTCGCCTGCAGCCGGGCGGTCGCGAGCACGCCGGCCAGCGCGGCCAGCACCCCGGAGATCACGTAGACCAGCAGCAGCACCCGGCGGACGGGCAGCCCGGACAGCTCGCTGGCCGCGCGGTTGCCGCCGATCGCGACCACCTGCCTGCCGAACGTCGTCCTGCGCACCAGGAACGCCATCAGCAGCGTCAGCACGGCCGCGATGACCACGATGACCGGTACGCCGGACAGCGAGCTGCTGCCGAGCGCGATCAGGTCGGGGTTGCGGAACTCGACGAGCTGCGGCACGAGCACGTTGGCCAGGCCCCGGACGCCGACCAGCAACGCGAGCGTGGCCACGATCGGCTGCACGCCCACGTAGGGCGACCAGCGCGCCGCCCCGCCGTCCCGGCCCACGGCCCCGCCGACGAGGGGCGACGAGCAGCGCGGGCCACGCGCCGTACCCGAGGTAGAGCGCGACGAGCGCGGCGGCCAGCGACATGACCGAGCCGACCGACAGGTCGATGCCCTGGGTGCCGATGACCAGCGCCATGCCGAGCGAGACGATCACGATCGGGGCGACCTGCACGAGCTGGGTGCGGAAGTTCGCCACGTCGAGGAAGTGGGGGGTGAACAGCACGTTGAACAGCAGGAGGACGCCGACCGCGGCGTAGACGCCGTACTCCTGGGCCCAGGCGAGCACCCGCCGCCCGGGCGGTGCGACCGCTTCAGCCATCGGACTCCGCTCCTCGTTCGGCGATGGACGCCATGATCTTGTCCTCCGTGACGTCGTCGCCGGACAGCTCGCCGACGACGGCGCCCTCGCGCAGCACCAGGATCCGGTCGGCGCCCTCCACCAGCTCCTCCAGGTCAGACGAGATCAGTAACACGCCCAGGCCCTCCTCGGCCAGCTCGTCCACGAGGGCCTGCACCTCGGCCTTGGCGCCGACGTCGATGCCGCGGGTGGGCTCGTCCAGCAGGAGGATCTTCGGCCGGATGGCGAGCCACCGCGCGAGCAGGACCTTCTGCTGGTTGCCGCCCGACAGCTCCTGCACCGGCTGGTGCGGCGAGGCCGCCTTGATCCTGAGCCGGCGCATGAAGACCTCGACGACCTTGTCGATCTTCGCGTCGGAGACGACGCCCGCCCGCGACAGCGACGGCAGGGCGGCGAGCGCGATGTTCTCCCTGACCGACAGCGCCGGGATGATGCCCTCGGCCTTGCGGTCCTCGGGCAGCAGGCTGACCCCGGCCCTGATCGCCGCCGTGGTCGAGCCGGTGCGCAGGGGCAGGCCGGCGACGAGCACCCGGCCCGCGTCCAGCGGGAGCGCGCCGACGATGCCCTTGGCCGTCTCGCTGCGGCCCGCACCCAGCAGCCCGCCGAGGCCGACGACCTCCCCCGGCCACACCGAGACGTCCACCCCGTGCAGCACCTGCCGCCGGGTCAGCCCCTCGGCCTGTACGGCGGGCCGGGCGCCGTCCCGCTCCCTGGCACGGCGGCGGTCGCGGGAGAACCTGGTCAGGCCGCCTGTCCTGACCTCGTCGAGGTCGCGGCCCAGCATCAGGGCGATGAGCTTCAGCCGTTCGAGCTCGGCGAGCGGGCCCGTGTGCGCGACCCGCCCGTCGCGCAGCACGGTCACCCGGTCGCACACCTCGTACAGCTCGTCGAGGCGATGGCTGACGTAGACGACGGCGATGCCATCGTCCCTGAGCTTCCTGATCACCGAGAACAGCGTCTCGACCTCGCGCGGCTCCAGGGACGAGGTGGGCTCGTCCATGATGACCACTCGGGCGTCGATCGCCACGGCCCTGGCCAGGGCGACCATCTGCTGGACGCCCATTCCGAGGGTGCGCAGCGGGCGGCGCACGTCGGTGACGACGCCGTATCCGGCGAGGATCCGCTCCGCCTCGCCGTACATCCTGGCGGTGTCGATGACGCCCAGACGGCCGCGTGGCTCGCGCCCCAGCATGAGGTTGCGGGCCACGCTCATCATCGGGACGAGGTTGACCTCCTGGTAGATGGTCGAGATCCCGGCGCGCTGCGCGTCGAGCGGCGTCCCGAAGGCCGCCGGCGCCCCGTTGTAGATCAGTTCACCGCCGTCCGGGCGGTGGACGCCGGTGAAGACCTTGATCAGCGTGGACTTGCCCGCGCCGTTCTCGCCCACGAGGGCGTGCACCTCGCCGGGGAAGAGGGCGAGGGACACGCCGTCGAGGGCCACCACGCCGGGAAAGCGCTTGCTGATCTGCCTGGCCTCGAGCACCGGTGCAGCGGACTGGCTCAATGAGTTCCCTTCCTCGCGCGGGCCTCCGCGCGCGTGCGCGCGGAGGCCCGGGACGCACGCGGACCTTCGCGGGCGTCCGTGACGGGCTTCGGCGGGTCAGTAGGCCTCGCCGAGGGACGCCTCGGCGTTGGAGCCGTCGTATTCGCGGTCGGAGATGATGACCTTGTCCGGGATCGGCTGGCCGTCCAGGAACTTCTGCGCGGTCTCGAAGGCGAGCGGCCCGAACCTGGGGTTGGACTCGACCACCGCGTGCAGCCAGCCGTCGGCGATGGCCTGGACGGCGCTGCGGGTGCCGTCGACCGAGACGATCTTTATGGCGCCCGGATCCTTGCCCGCGCCCTTCAGCGCGGTCACCGCGCCCAGCGCCATCTCGTCGTTCTCGGCGTAGATGCCGTTGATGTCCGGGTTGGACTGGATGAGCTGCTCGGTGACCTGCTGGCCCTTCTCCCGGGCGAACTCACCGGTCTGCTCGAAGGAGATCTGGATGTCGGGCGCCTTCTCCTTGATCCGGTCCTTGAAGCCGTTGGTGCGCTCGGTGGTGACGTTGTTGCCCGGCGCGCCGAGCAGGATCGCCACCTTCCCCTTGCCGCCGAGCGCGGTGATCATCTGGTCGGCGGCCCGCTTGCCCTGCTCGTAGAAGTCCGAGCCGATGAACGTCAGGTAGTCGCTGCACGGCTTGGCGTTGATCTTGCGGTCGACCGTGATGATGGGGATCTTCTTGGCGGCGGCCTGCTGGAGCACCGGCTCCCAGCCGTCGGAGTTCAGCGGCGCGATGACGAGCAGCTTCACGCCCTGGGCGATGAGCTGCTGGACGTCGGTGATCTGCTTGGAGAACTGCGACTGCGCGTTGGTGACCTTGAGGTCGGCGATGCCGAGCTTGGCCGCCTCGTCCTTGATGGACTTGGTCTCCGCGATGCGGAACGGGTTGGCCTCCTTCTCCGACTGGGAGAAGCCGACCGTGGCGGTCTTCAGGTCGAACTTCGTGCCGCCGAACTGGTCCAGCGTGCAGGACGGGCCGGCCGAGCCCGCCGGGGTCTGCACCACCTGCTGCTGCGCGGACGCGGCGGCGCTGGGGCCCGCCGTGGCCTGGGTCTCCGACTTGGCGCAGCCGGCCGCGCCGAGCAGCACGGCGAGGGCGAGCGCGGCCGTGCGGGGGTAGGGCTTCATGGTCTTCCTTCCGATCCGGGGGGGTGACGGCGCGCCCGCTTGAGGGCGGCCCGCCGTGGGGGGTGCCGGGGGGCCCGGACGTGTCGTCCGGGCCGCCATGGGCCGTGCGGGTCAGGAGCAGGCCGGGAGGATCTCTCCGGTGAGCGCAGTGTTGGCGTCGTGCACGCGCTTGACGTCCGGCTTGGTCACGGCCCTGTCGTAGGTCATCAGGCCGTTGATCTCGGTCTCCACGTCGGTCGTCTGGGTGTAGACGGCCGCGCTGAGGCCGTTGCAGGCGTGCAGCTTGCGCAGGGCGTCGTCCATCTCCAGGAAGCGCTTGGTCAGCGACTCGGAGTCGGACTCGACCGCGTAGCCCCAGCCGCCGCCGGTCCAGGTGTGCCCGATCACCGGCAGGGCGAGCCCGCCGTACTCGCCGAGCACCGACGCCCGGAAGAAGCCGGGCTTACCGGGGCTGCCGGGTCCGGGGTAGATGTGGTAGTCCATCACGTCGCCGTTGCCGCCGTCCTGGGCGCCGCAGCAGTTGATGCCGCTCATGTTGTCCACGAGCCGGGAGGGGTCCAGGCTCTTCACGTAGTCGGCGATCCTGGAGATGTCGTACTGGCCCCAGCTCTCGTTGAACGGCACCCACATGACGATCGACGGGCTGCTGCGGTGCTCGTCGACGATCTCCTTCAGCTCGCTCTCGAACTGCGTCTTGTCGGCCGCGCTCGCCGCGCCGAACATCGACGGCATGTCCTGCCAGACGAGCAGGCCGAGCTTGTCGGCGTAGGCGTACCAGCGGTCCGGCTCGACCTTCATGTGCTTGCGCACCATGTTGAAGCCGAGCGCCTTGGTCTGCTCCAGGTCGTACCGCAGCGCCTCGTCGGTCGGCGCGGTGTAGATGCCGTCCGGCCAGTAGCCCTGGTCGAGCGGGCCGAACTGGAACACCGGCTCGCCGTTGAGCAGGACCCGGGTCGTGCCGTTCACCCGGCCGACCGAGATGGAGCGCATGCCGAAGTAGCTCTCCACCTTGTCGCCGCCCTTGAGTTCGACCGTGAGGTCGTACAGGTACGGGTCGTCGGGCGTCCAGAGGTGGGGGTCCGGGATCGGCACGGCCAGTTCCTTGCCGGCCGGGCCGGAGACCTTGCCGATGACGCGCTTGCCGGCGCGGGCGGTGACGACGGCGGTGGCGTCGCCGTTCGCCCTGACCTTCACCCGCAGGGACTGCCCGAGCACCTCGGGGATCGTGTCCACGGCCTCGATGTGGGTCTTGTCGACGGGCTCCATCCAGACCGTCTGCCAGATGCCGGAGGCGGGGGTGTACCAGATGCTGCCCGGGTTGAGCCGCTGCTTGCCGATGGGCTGACGGCCGTTGTCGGTCGGGTCGGTCACGCCGACGACCAGCTCCTGCGGGCCCTTGCGGGTGAGCGCGTCGGTCACGTCCACGGTGATCCTGTCGTAGCCGCCCTTGTGGGCGCCGACCTGCTTGCCGTTGACGTAGACGACCGACTCGTAGTCCACGGCGTCGAGGTGGAGCAGGACGCGGTCCTTCTTCCAGGAGGCGGGCACCTCGAAGGTGCGGCGATACCACATGCGGTCCTCGTGGCGGCCGATGCCGGACAGGCTCGACTCCACGGGGTAGGGCACGATGATCCGCTCGCCGAGGTCGCGGCCGAAGGGCGGCGCCTCACCGTCCTTGGCGGCGGCGAACTGCCAGGTGCCGTTGAGGTTCTGCCAGCGGTCGCGGACGAGCTGCGGGCGGGGGTACTCGGGCAGCGGGTTGTTCGCGTCCACGTCGCCGGACCAGCGGGTCTTCAGCACGTACGTCGAGCCGTTGGACACCGGGACCCAGGTGAACGCCTCGATCGCGGTGCCGTCCGCCTTGGCGAGGCCGCCCTTGCCGTCGTAGGAGGCCCGGATGTCGGCGGCGAGACGGGGGATGGGGAAGCCGAGCTTCAGCTTGACCTTCGTGGTCCCGTCGAGGGCGGCCGACGCGACCTGCCACTTCGTGCCGGCCACCGTCAGGCCGAAGTGCTCGGCGGCGCCTGCGGGCAGCGGCGCGAGCGCGGTGTCGCCGAAGTCGAGGGTGGCGGTGTCGCCCGCCGCGTCGACGGCGGCGCTGTCCGGCCCCGGCGGGTCGAAGCCCTCGGGCAGGTAGAACGCCTCCGCCGGCACGGCCTGCTTGGGCTGGCTGGCGCTCTGCCAGCGCAGGTGGAGGTTGGCGCCGCCGAAGTGCTCGAAGTACTCGACCTTGATGTCGTACTTCTGGCCGGCCTGCAGGGTGATCGGGGTGCCGGTCTGCTCCTTGTCCCAGTCGTCGACCCAGTGGTCGATGACGAGCGTGTTGTTCACCCAGAGCCGGAAGCCGTTGTCCCCGATGATCGAGAAGGTGTACGCCTCGGAGTACGCGGGCTGGATGCGGCCCGTCCACCGCACGGTGACGTCGTCCTCCCGCCCGGTCAGCGAGGTGAAGACCGGGTTGAGGTCGGGCAGCTCGAGATCCGGGTCGATCACGGTGGCCTTGAGCTGGGCGAAGTCGAACTTCCCTGCTGCCGAGGACAGGTAGTAGTCGCCGCGCAGGCCGTGCCGCTCGGCGCCGGCGGCGGTCGCGGGGACCTGGCCCGCGACCTGCCAGACGGCGCCGAGAACGACGGCCAGCAGTAAGAGGATGGGCTTTCTCACAGGGATCCTTTCCTGCGGGCAGGGCCGGGCGGACGCGCCGTACGGCGTGGCCGCGTCCGGCCGGCGCGGCGGTGCGCTTCGCGGCGCGCCGGCGACCACCTGCCATGACGTGGGGGGAGGGTCGAGATCGGGCCCGCGGACGCCGGGCACGCGGGGAACGCGCCTTCCGAACGGGACCGATCAGATTCGGACAGGATCGAGTCGGTTATCGCCCTCAAATAAGCACCGCGAGCGGCCTCCGGTCAAGGGATCAGATCAGATTCGTTCATTTTCGGTCACTCGTGCGGCGCTTTGGCTGGTCGACTATGATCGGATCCGGTCACAGCGGAGGGTGGGGGCGTGGTCGACACGGACAGCGACGGGCGCCGGCCCGTGTTCGCGGCCGAGCGCCGCCAGCGCATTCTGGAGTTGGTGCGGGCCAACGGCGCCGTCTCCCTGCGCGAGCTCGCCCAGGCGGTGCAGTCGTCGGAGGTCACCGTACGCCGCGACCTTCGCGCGCTGGAGTCGGAGGGCCTGCTCAACCGGCACCACGGCGGCGCCACCCTCCCCGGCGACCTGAACCGGGAGGCCAGCTACGTCCAGAAGGTGACGCTCTCCTCCGCGGAGAAGTCCGCCATCGCCGACCTGGCCGCGTCGCTGGTCGAGGACGGGGACGCGATCGTCGTCGGCCCGGGGACCACCACCCAGGAGTTCGCCCGCAGGCTGAGCAGGCACACCGAGCTCGCCGTGGTCACCAACTCGCTGCTGGTCGCACAGGCGCTCGCCAACTCCCCGCGCATCGAGGTGATGCTGACGGGCGGCACGCTGCGCGGGCCGATCCTCGCCCTCGTCGGCAGCGCGGCCGAGCGGTCGCTCGCCGGGCTGCGCGTGCGCCGGGCCTTCATCTCCGGCAACGGGCTCACCGCCGACCGCGGCCTGTCGACCCCCAACATGCAGGTCGCCTGCGTCGACCAGGCCCTGGCCGCCGCCGCCGAGGAGGTCGTCGTGCTGGCCGACCACACCAAGATCGGCATCGACGCGATGGTGCAGACCGTGTCCGCGGAGCAGATCGACCATCTGGTCACCGACGACGCCGCCCCGCGTGACGTGCTCGACGAGCTGGGCGGCAAGGGCGTCCGCCTGCACGTTGCTCAGATTTGATCGAATGTGACGGCCTCGTTACGGGTTTGTTTCCTGCCGGGCTCACCATTCGAGGCGGAGGCAACCGTGCTGCAGGCCGCAGGTATTTGCAAGAGCTTTCAAGGCGCGCCCGCGCTCGACCACGTGACCCTGGCCCTGCGGGCCGGGGAGGTCCACGCGCTCGTCGGCGGCAACGGCGCGGGCAAGTCCACCCTGGTCAAGGTGCTCTCGGGGGTGTGCAGGCCGGACGCCGGCCGGTTGCGCTACCTCGGGGAGGAGATCGCCCTCTCCTCCCCCACCGAGGCGGCCCGGCTCGGGATCGCCACGATCCACCAGGATGCCGGGCTCGTCCCCACGATGAGCATCGCCGCCAACCTGTTCCTCGGCCGGGAGCCGCGCGGGCGCTTCGGCCTGATCGACTTCGCCGCCATGCACGCGCGGGCCGCCGAGCTGCTGTCCTCCTACGGCCTGCGCGCCGACCCGCGACGCCCGCTCGGCTCGCTCGGCGACGGCGCGCGCAGCTCGTCGCCCTGGCCAGGGCCGCGTCCGCGGACGCGCGGCTGGTCGTCATGGACGAGCCCGCCTCCGCGCTGGAGCGCGACGAGCTGGACGTCCTGTTCGGCGCGATCTCCCGGCTCCGCGACGAGGGCCGGGCGGTGCTGTACGTCACCCACCGGCTCGACGAGCTCTACGAGATCTGCGACCGGGTGACCGTGCTGCGCGAGGGCCGGGTGGTCCATACGGGACCGCTCGCCGGCCTCGACCGCCGCAGGCTGGTCTCGCTCCTGCTCGGCCGGCCCTTCCACACCGAGGGGGCGGACGCCGTCACCGGCGAGCCCGCCGGGCCGCCCGCCGACGAACCCCTGCTCGAAGCCCGGGGGCTGACCCGCCGCCACGTGCTCCGCGACGTCTCCCTCGCCCTGCGTACGGGAGAGGTGGTCGGCCTCGGCGGGCTGCGGGGCGCGGGGCGCAGCGAGACCGCGAAGGCGATCGCGGGCGCGCTGCGCGTGGACGCGGGCCAGGTGACCATCGCGGGCGCGCCGCGGGCAAGTGGTCGATCAGGAACGCGATCCGCGCCGGAGTCGGGCTCGTGCCGGAGAACCGCCGGGTGGAGGGCATCGTGCCGACGCTGTCGGTCCGCGACAACATCGCGCTGGCCGCGCTCCCCCGCCTGTCCCGCGCGGGGATCGTCTCCGACGCGCACCTGGACCGGATCGTCGCCACGTTCATGCGGCGGCTGGGCATCCAGGCCGTCTCGCCCCGGCAGGCGGCCGGGGAGCTGTCCGGCGGCAACCAGCAGAAGGTGCTGCTGGCCCGCTGGCTGGCGATGCACCCGAAGGTGCTGCTGCTCGACGAGCCCAGCCGGGGCGTCGACATCGCGACCAAGCTGGCCATGCGGTCGCTCCTCGACGACTTGGCGGTGGACGGGCTGGCGATCCTGCTGATCTCCTCCGACGTGTCGGAGCTGGTGGAGAACTGCGACAGCGTGGTGGTCCTGCGTGACGGCGCGGTCGTCGGCGAGCTCGCCGGGCCCGAGGTCAGCGAGGACCGCATCATGGGAGCCCTCGCCGCGAGCTGATCTTCCGCCGCCGGACCGGTGGCCGCCGGATGGTGTGACGGGGCGTGCTGTAACGGCATCGGGGGCGGCCGACGATAGCAGGGCGACACACGGCTCCGCCCGCGCGGCGCGGGCGAGGGGGCGAGGATGAACGGAAGTCCGGAGGCCGGCGGCCTGATCGGCATGCGCGTGGAGCTGTTGCCGGACGCGGACGTGGACGCCGACCTGCACGACCGGCTCACCCGGAGGCTCCGCCGGGAGCTGAGCGAGGTCGGCGTCGAGTCGATCCGGACGGCGCCCGGCGGCCCGGCTCCCGAGGGGGCGAAAAGCCCTGACCCGGTCACCGTGGGCGCGCTCCTGGTGGCCTTCAGCGCTTCCGGCGGCGTGTTCACCTCGCTGGTCGGCGTGCTGCAGGACTGGCTCGACCGGCAGTCGGCGCGGCACCGGATCGTGGTCACCGTCGACGGCGACTCCCTCGAGCTCGAGCGGGCCACGGCCGCCGAGCGACGCGAGCTGATCGGTGCCTTCATCCGGCGACATTCGGACGGATAGCGCATGGGCCGCCGGTTGGCGCTGTTGATCGCCACCTACCTGTACGACGACGCGGGTCTGCGTCGCCTGACGGCTCCGGCCCACGACGTCGAGACGCTCGCCGCCGTGCTCCGGGATCCGGAGATCGGCGGCTTCGAGGTCACCACGCTGGTGAACGAGCCGAACCACCGGGTCGGGGAGGCCATCGCCGACCTGTACCGCGACCGGCGCGGCGACGACCTGACGTTGCTGTACTTCACCGGTCATGGCCTCAAGGACGACGACGGCCGGCTCTACCTGGCCACGCGCGACACCCGGCGGGACAGTCTGATCTTCACCGCCATATCGGGCGAGCAGATCGACTACGCGATGGAGGCATGCGCGTCACGCCGGAAGGTCCTCATCCTCGACTGCTGTTACAGCGGGGCCTACCCGGCCGGACGGCTGGCCAAGGCCGGTGACGACGTGCACGCGCTGGACCAGTTCCGGGGGCGCGGCCGCACCGTCCTCACCGCCACCGACGCCACCCAGTACGCCTTCGAAGGCGACCGGGTGCACGGGGAGGCTCCGCGATCGGTGTTCACCCGGCACCTGGTGGAGGGGCTGCGTACCGGCCGGGCCGACCTGGACGGCGACGGCGACATCACGCTCGACGAGCTGTACGGCTACGTCTACGACCGTGTCGTGGCCGAGATGCCGCAGCAGCGGCCCAAGCGGCAGGACAACGTCGAGGGCCGCACCGTCATCGCCCGGAACGTGAACTGGTCGCTGCCTCCGCACGTCGGCCACGCCCTCACCAGCCCCATGGCCGGGGACCGGCTGAACGCCGTGGACACGCTGGACCACCTCTACCGGGTCGGCAACGGCCTGGTCAGGGCCCGGGTGCGCGAGGCGCTCCTGCGGCTGGCCGACGACGACAGCCGCATGGTCTCGGCGGCCGCCGCCGCCAGGCTGCGCGCCCTCGGTGCCGAACCGCCCGCATCACCGGAACCGCCCGAGCCCACCGAACCGCGCGAGCCCGCCGAACCGCCGGTGCGATCCGAACCGGCCGAACCGGCAGAACCGGCCGAACCGGTCGGCGCGCGCGCCCCCGACCCTGAACCAGCCGCACCGCAGGCTCCATCCGAGTCGCCGGAAACGGAGACCGGGAGCCCCGCGGCGACGACGCGGCGACCGCGACGGCACCGGCCTCGTCGCAGGCGGACGCGCTCACCCCGCCGGAGGCCGCCGGGCCGCCGCCTGTGCCCCCTCACGTCCCCGCCGCCGAAGAGCACGTCGCCACGACTGGTCGTCAGACGGGTTCTCCGGCGGCCGGGAGATTCTCCGTACAGGCGTCTCCGTCATCGGGCGAGCCGGCGTCCGGACGAGTGACGGCAGGCCGGCCGGCGCTCGCCGTCGCCGGATCCGCGACGGCGGCCGTCCTGACCACAATGTTCGGCGTGGCCGCGCTGGTCGGCGCGATCACCTACGGGAACAGGGACTTCTCCCCCACGTACGACACGTCCATGAGCATCGCGGCGGGGAGCTGGTTCCTCTCGATGGCGGCGCTCGCGGTCGCCTTCTGGGGGTTCGTCCCGGCAGGCACCGGCCTGGGCCGCGCCGACCTGAGCCGCGCTGACCTGAGTCTGGGCCGGCGACTGTCGTTCCTGCTCGGCGTCGCCGGGCCGCTCGTCGCGGCGGTCGCCGGGGCGCCCCTCGCGGCGCGTACCGGACTGTTCGGAGACGTCTGGACACTCCTGTTGCTGTTCGTCCTCCTGCTCGGTGTTCCGCTCTTCGCCCTTACGGCCTGGCGGATCTCGATGTGGCCCGCCTGGGCGGCGGCGACAGTGGGGACGCTGCCCGTGATCTGGCTGGTCGAGCTCCTCACCCGGGGCGCCCTGCTGGGCCTGCCGGAGCTGATCGTCTACGTCGAACTGGTCACGATCGCCCGGTCCTTCCGAGCGCCGGCCTCCGCTCCGCTCCCCACCGGCCGGGGCCCGATGACGCGGCGCATGCTGCTTCTCGCCGGGCTCGCAGTGGCCTCGGCGGCCGTCACGAAGTGGGCGGCCTCGCTCGCTTCGCAGGGCGGCGCCTCCTCCGCCCACGCCCACGATGCGATCACCTCTGTGCTCTTTCTGGACGATCTCCTGATCACCGCCAGTTACCTCGAACCGCAGGCCAGGGTGTGGGACCCTGTCTCGGGCCGCGTGATCCGGACGATCCCGGGCTCCATGGTGGAGGAGCACGACAGCGGGATCTTCTCCATGGCGCTGAGCCCGGACCGGAAGCTTCTGGCCACGGGGCACGGCGACAACAAGATCCGGATCTGGGACGTCGCCACCGGCCGTCTCGAGAACACCCTGGTCGGCCACTCGCAGGGACTGGAGACTCTCGGTACCGGCCCCAGCCCCAGCGTGGTCGGGGTCAGCGCCGTCCGCGCGCTGGCGTTCAGCCCGGACGGCACGATCCTGGCCAGCGGTGGCGTGGACACGACGGTCAGGCTCTGGAACCCCGAGACCGGCGAGAGCCGTCAGGTCCTGAACGCTCACAACGGCTTCGTCGAAGCGGTGGCCTTCAACACCGACGGCACGACTCTGGCGAGCGCCGGCCTCGACCGGACCGTCGACCTCTGGGACGTGAAGACCTCCCGCACCACCGGGGCCCTGACCGGGCGGTTCGGCGACGGCGGCCAGCTCTCGGGCGTCACCGTGGCCGCCTTCCGCCCCCGGCACAACCGGACGGTCGCGACGAACAGCCTGGCCACCACCACGGTCCTGATCTGGGACACCTCCACCCGTGATGTCGTGACGACCGTGAGCGATCACACGTTGGGACACGTGACCGCCCTGTGTTACAGCCCGGACGGCACGATCCTGGCCAGCGGCGGGTACGACCACACCATCGTTCTTTCCGACGCCTCGAACGGCCGGCGGATCCGCACCCTGACCGGCCACTCCGGGGAGGTCGCCGCGCTGGCCTTCAGCCGGGACGGCAAGGTTCTGGCGAGCGGCGGCTACGACGGCACGGCCCGGCTCTGGGACGCGGCCACCGGCCGCGCCCTCGCCGTTCTCTCCAGCCCTGTCTCGCCCAGCCCGAGCTGACGTCAGCGGGCGGGGCAGCCGGCGAAGCGCGCCTCGACCTCCTCGGGGGTCAGCCCGAAGCCGGACAACTCGTACCGGTGGGACGGCCGGGCCTCCCCCGAGCGGCTCTCCTCGTGCAGGCGGGCCATGGCCGTACGGGCGGCGTCGCCGAGCGGCAGCCCGAAGTGGGCGTAGACGGCCTCGACCATGCCGAGCGGGTCGCGGACGAACTCCTCGTAGCGGACGTCGAAGAACCGCGCCGGGTCGTGCCGGGCGCGGGCGGCGCGGAAGCGGTCGAGACCCCGGCTCCACAGGTCGAGCTGGTCCCGCCCGATCACGGCGCCGGTGAACGCCTCCGACCATCCGGCGGTCGCCTGCGCGGCGAGGCTGCACATCGACGCCATGGAGGTGACCGGGTCGCGGTGGGTCTGGACGACCAGCGCGCCGGGGTAGACCTCCATGATCGCGTCCAGGGCGAACAGGTGGCTGGGGTTCTTCAGCACCCACCTCCGGCCGGGGTCGCCCAGCCCGACGAGCTGGAGGATCCGCCGGTGCCGCCGGTAGGCGGGCGTCCAGTCCTGCGCCGCCAGCCAGGCCGAGTACGCGGGCAGGTGGGCCAGGCACTCGAAGGAGACCGACCGCATCGACTGCTGGAGCAGCCGCCAGCACTCCTCGACCATGTCCGCCGACATGTAGTGCACGCCCATGAACTCCGGATGGCGCACGTGGTGCCGCTCGTACGCGGCCTGGGCGGCCCGATACTCCGGGTCGCCCGCCCAGGTCTCGCGCGGCGCCTCGGCCGGGGCGAGTCGGTCAGCCACAGCTCCAGCCCCTGGTTGGCGGGGTCGGCGGTCAGCAGCCGGTGCAGGGCGGTGGTGCCGGTGCGCGGCAGGCCGGTGACGAAGATCGGCCGCTCGATCGGCACGGCCGTGTGCTCCGGGTGCCGCCGCCACGCCTCCTCGCACCGCAGCCGGGCGGTCAGCGCGCCGCGCAGCATCGCTCGGGCCGCCCGGGCGCCCTGCGGGGTGAGCGCCGCCTCCCGGGCGTACGACTCGAGCAGCACGCCGAGGCCGTCGAGGTAGGGATCGTCCCCGAAGTCGGTCAGCCCGGTGGTGCCGCTCGCCCAGGCGTGCAGGTCCTCGACCGTGCCGACGCCGTCGCGTCCCGTGCTCATCCGATCACCTCCCGCACGTGTCAGTGGTGCCATTCGCCGCAGTTGACGTCGAGGCACTGGCCGGTGATCGCCCGCGCGAGCGGGGACAGCAGGAACACCGCGGCGTCGGCGATCTCGTCGGGCTCGGGCAGCCTGCGCAGGTCGAGCGTGGCGGCGGTCTCGTCGTACACCTGCCGCGCGGGGACGCCGCGCCGCCGGGCCAGGGCCTCGAAGTAGCGCTTCAGGTTGTCCGCCCAGATGTAGCCGGGTGCGACGCTGTTGACCCGCACGCCGCGCGGCCCGAGCTCGGTGGCCAGGCTCTGGGCGAGGGCGAGCAGGCTCGCCTTGGCCATCTTGTAGACCCCGAAGGTGCGCCGCGAGTGCCGCAGCACCGCCGAGTTGATCATCACGACCGAGCCTGCGTTCTCGGCGAGCGCCGGCGCGAAGAGCTGGGTGAGCCGCAACGCGGCGAGCACGTTGGTCTCGAAGGCGGCGCGCACCGCGTCGAGGTCCACGTCGACGAGGTCCGTCATCGGCGGCATCGCGAAGGCGTTGTTGACCAGGCCGTCGACCCGGCCGCAGGTCTCCAGCGCCGTCGCGACCAGCCGCCGCCGCGACGCCTCGTCGGTGACGTCGGCCCGCACGGGCACGGCGCGGCGGCCGAGCGCCGCGACCTCCTCGGCCACCGCGGCCAGCCGCTCCTCGCCGCGGGCGGCCAGCACGACGTCGGCCCCGGCCGCCGCGCACCGCAGCGCCAGGCCGCGCCCCAGCCCCGGCCCGACCCCCGAGATCACCACGACCCGGTCCTTCAGCGGCATCAGCCCAGCATCCTTCGGGCGACGGCGGCCTGCCGGGCGACGATCCTGGCCGCCCACTCCCCCCGGGCCCACCCGCTGCCGGTCGTGGTAGGGCAGCCGGGACGGCAGGTCCTCGAACCGCATCACCTCCACCTCGGGGCCGTCTCCGGGTCCCAGTGGGCGGGTCAGCCGCTGCCAGCGGATCTGCAGGTAGCCGCGGCGGTGCCCGGTGCGTTCGAGCCAGTTGGCGAGCCCGGGGTCGCGCTCGCCGATCACGTAGCGGATCTTCCCGTCGGGGTCGTGGCGGGCCTGGTCGGCGGTGAGGCTGGTCTGGTGGTTGATGTAGTCCAGCGAGACGTACCACATGCTGCCGAGCTGGAACCCCTGGTAGGGCGCGACGTCGCGGCCCGCGGTGGGCACGGTGACGACCATGACCTGGTCGTCGTCGAGGTCGTAGTGGCCGACGGACGAATACTGCGTCGCGAGGCGCCGGGCGTGGGCCGCGGCTCGGTCATCGTGTTGACCGGCAGCGTGAGGTAGTGCCGCTCCGGGAACGCCAGGAACGTCCGCAGCCGCCCCAGCAGCATCTTCGCGGCCACCTCGTAGCGCCTGGCCATCCTGTCCACGGCCGGGGGCGGGGGCGCCGACCCGAGTGTGTCGGCGCGGTGGATGCGGATCTCGCCGGGCCGCTCGGCCTCCCAGTCGGAGAAGACCTCCCGCACGATCAGCATCGCCGCGCCCGTTCCCAGCGTGAAGCGGTTCGGGCCCGGCGTGGAGCGGGCCCCCGAGCCGGCCGGGCCGAAGCGCAGCTCGTACGACCCGTCCGGGGCGATCTCGATGTCGCGGTCGTCGAAGGCGGTGAGGCTGTCGGGCGACCGCGCGGGCGAGTAGTCGCCGTTGAGCACCTGGAAGCTCAGGTCGGCCGTGGTGCCGCGGCGGCCGGTGACCACGTATTCCGCGTCGTCCCGGATGTAGGCGTGGAAGTAGAGCGTGTCGGGGTTGTCCAGGCCGAGCTTGGCGTACGGGCCCGTGGAGGCGGCGAAGAAGGGGAAGTCGCGGTCGTAGGCCCACGTCATGTGCAAGGCCGCCTTGATGCCGCCCGCCAGGTAGTCGAGGCCCTCGGCCAGGTCCTGCTCGGACCGCACGTGGGGCGCGGAGCGGATGATCTCCTCGGCCTCGGCGATCGCCCGGGCGAACGGTTCCGTGGCCATCGGACTCCCTCGGTTCGCGGTACAAATATGTACCGAAGCGGTAGCCTTTTCTCATCGGAGAGTAGAACTCGTTCTAGGGGTGGTCAATGGCGGTGACGCGGCGCTCTCCGCCCGCCCGGCGGGTGGTCGCCGTGCTCGACCATCTGGTCGCGGCGGGCGGCCGCGGGCTCGGCCTGTCCGCGCTCGCCCGCGAGCTGGGCATCAGCAAGCCCACGTGCCTGGGCATCCTCACCGAACTGGTCGCCGCCGGCTATCTCGTGCGCGACCCCGCCACGCTGACGTACGGCCTCGGTCCCGCGCTGATCGCGGCGGGAAGGGCGGCGCGGCGCGGTTTCCTGGCCGGCGACGTGGCCCGGCGTCACCTGGAGCCGCTGGCCGAGCGGTATCACGCCACCTGCACCGCTTCGGCGTCGTGGGCGACGAGATCATGGTGCTCGACGCGGTCGTGCCGCCCGGCGCCCCGCCGGTCAGGGTGGGCGAGCGCTACCCGTTCGCGCCGCCCGTCGGGCTGATGTACGTGCTGTGGGGACCCGACCGGGAACTGGAGCGCTGGCTGGCCAGGGAGCCGACGCTGCCGGTGCGGATGGACCGCGAGCACCTGCGCGCGGTCGTCGAGCAGTGCCGGGCGGCGGGATATCTCGTGGAGAGCCTCACCCCCGCCGGGATGCGACTGCACTCCCTCATGGCCGGGGTGGCGGCGTACGAGCTGCCGCGGGAGGTGCGCGCCCTGGTCGGCGAGATGGTGTCGAGCCTGGGCGAGCGCGTCTATCTCCGCGCGGGCCTCAACCCGCGGAAGAAGCACCCGGTCAACCTCGTCGCCGCGCCCGCCTACGGCCCCGGCGGTGAACAGGAACTCGTTCTCACCCTGCACGTCGGCGCTTCCGTCACCGGCGCGGAGATCGCCCGGCGCGGCGCCGCCCTGGTGGCAGCGGCCGACGCCGTCACCGCGGAACTCGGCGGCGCGGTTCCGGACAGACCTGCGGCGCGACCCGGCTCCGGGAAGGTCAGCACGCGGCCCAGCGGTTCGCGGTGAACCGCAGGCTGGGCAGGTCGTCGAGGGACACCGTGTACTCGTACGTCCGGCGGTAGCCGTGCCGCTGATCCGCCAGCGCCCGTCGGAGCAGCGCCGGTAGGTGTCCTCGTAGTAGGCGGATCCGCGGATCATCAGGCGATGGCGCGGGATGAGGACGGTGTCGTCGAGGCACCAGGTGCCCCTCGCGTCGTCGCCGTCGATCTCGATCTCGGGGTGACCGGCGAGGTGCGTCGTGATCACCTCCGGCCCCAGGCTGGCGCGCATGTAGCCGACGATGGCCTCACGCCCGTCGAACCGCAGCGGGTCGCCGGCGACCGGATTGTCGTAGGCCGCCACGGCGTCGCCGGTCAGCGTGTCGGCGAAGTCGTCCCAGCGCTTGAGGTCCAGACAGCGCAGGTAGCGGTACTTGGTCTGGCGGATCTCCTCCAGCGCGATCAGATCCATGCGCCCCAGCATGCGCGACCCCGGGGGCCGCTGACAAGAACGCGTTCTACTCCGGCCGCCCTGGAAGACCGCGGCCGGTCCACTCTCCGGGAGATCCCGGGGCGCTAGGCGACCTTGGCGATCACCGCCTCGGCGAAGCGCTCCAGGTGCTCGATCTTCCGGCTCAGCGGCTCGGTGTCGGGCCCCTTCACGTACGGCCTGCGGAAGCCGACGATCACGTCGGTGACACCCTTGTCGGCCAGCCGCTTCACGCCGTCCACGCTGTAGGCGTCGGGAGAGATGACGTGGATCTCGAAGGGCCGGTCGGCGGTGCCCTCCTCTGCGCGCAGCGCGGCGAGCCTGGCGAGCAGCGCGTCCAGTTCCGCGGGATCTCCCCCGCCGTGCATCCAGCCGTCCCCGAGCCTGGCGGCTCGGCGCAGCGCCCCCTCGCTGTGCCCGCCGACCAGGATCGGGACCGGCTCGGCCGGGACCGGGGACATCTTGACCGGCGGCAGATCGTAGAACTCGCCGTGGTATTCGAAGTAGCCGCCGCGCGTCAGGCCGCGGACGATCTCGATGGCCTCGTCCATCCGCCTGCCCCGCCGCGCCCACGGCACGCCCGTCACGGCGTAGTCCTCCGGCCAGGGGCTCAGCCCGACACCGAGGCCGAGCCGCCCGCCGGTGAGCCAGGCGACGGAGGCGGCCTGCTTCGCCACCAGCACCGGGGGACGCACCGTGAGCTTGAGGACGAACGGCGTGAACCGGATCGTCGACGTCACCGCCCCCATCGCCGCGATGAGGACGAACGTCTCGATGAAGCTCTTGTCCTCCAGGAACTCCCGGTCTCCGTCCGCCGTGTACGGATACCTCGCGTCCGACTCCCGGGGGTAGACCAGGGAGTCGGCCACGCTCATGCTCGCGTATCCGGCCGCCTCCGCGGCCCGGGCGAGCGGCAGGTAGTACGACGGGTCGGTCATGGCCTCGGCGTAGGTGAAACGCATACCCGGAGCGTACGAGAACGCGTTCTATTTTTGAATGCCCCGCTCGGCCTTTCCTCATCGCCCGGCGCGGCGGCGGACCAGCACGACGAAGTCGGCCGCGGCGACGATCGCGAGCACGGTCGCGACGACGGCCGGCACGACCAGCCCCGCCGCGTACCCCGTGATGGCGATGAAGCCGCAGACGACCAGCCCGAAGACGGCCAGCACCATCCGCAGGCCGAGGGCGCTGCGCGGCGGTTCGGACGTCGGGGAGAACACCGACCAGAACCGGTCGCGTGGCGACGAGGAGCCGGGCGGAGAGCCGGTCCGCCCGTGGCGACGCTTCTCCATGCCGTCACCTCCCTCCCATATCGAGCCCTACCCACTCGGGCCCGTACCAGGTGCGCTCCCGGCGGAAGCGCTCGACCGACTCGTGGAGGCGGGCCTGGTGGCGGTCGACAGGGGGGACATCCGACATTGCCGCTTGTCGGATCAGACGGTCAGAAACGACACTCCAGTCCCTAGGATGGTCGTAGTCCCAGCTATGACACAGACCGGACCCGAGCAGTGGAGGGCAGAGCGTGCACGAGGAGCAGGCTCCCGCCTGGGTGGTGGACCCCGGCAGGCCGAGCGTGGCCCGGATGTACGACTACTACCTGGGCGGCAAGGACAACTTCGCGGCCGACCGCGAAGCCGCGGAGAAGATCATCTCGATCCTGCCCAACGCCCGCGAGGTCGCGCGGACCAACCGCGCCTTCCTCGTGCGGGCCGTACGGCATCTGGCGCACTCGGGCATCCGGCAGTTCCTCGACATCGGCACCGGCCTGCCCACGCAGGAGAACGTCCACCAGGTGGCGCAGGCCGTGGCGCCGGAGTCCCGGGTCGTCTACGTCGACAACGACCCGATCGTGCTCGCCCACGCACGCGCCCTGCTCGCCGACAACCCCCGGTCGATCGTGATCGACGGCGACATGCGGAAACCGGAGTCGATCCTCGGCCACCCCGGCGTCCGCACCCACCTCGACTTCACCCGGCCGGTCGCGTTGATCATGCTGGCCGTCCTCCACTTCGTGACCGACGACGCGGAGGCGGCGCACGTCGTCGGCGCGTTCCGCAAGCCGCTCGTCCCGGGCAGTCACCTCGTGATCTCCCACATCACCCGGGGCGACCTGGACGAGGACGCGGTCAGGCGGGGCCGCGACGTCTACACCGCGACAACCGCGGGCGGCATCGTGCCCCGCACCGCGGCCCAGGTCCTGGGCTTCCTCGACGGCCTCCACGTGCTGGAGCCCGGCGTCGTGCCGCTGCACCGGTGGCGGCCCGACACCGTCGAACCCGAATGGAACGGCGTGCCGGGAGGCGACATCCTGGGCGGAGTCGGGCTCGTCACCTGAGGCAACCGCACGGGAGACCTCACTGGCGTCGATCCGAGACGTTCGCCGGCCGCCGAGTCGCGTAGTTGAATCGTGCCGCCTGAATCCCATGCCGACGTGCCCTCAGAGCGCCAGCGCGCGCCTCCGGGGCGCCGCCCGGTGTGCCGTACGACGCCGCATCTCGGCGAGCACCTCCAGGGGGTTGGCCAGGAGCCTGGAGAAGGCCAGCTCCGCGGCGCCGACCAGCGTGACGTCGTCGCCGAGCGCCGACACCCGCAGCCGCACCTGCTCGCGGGAGATCACCATGGCGTTCGCCTCGACCCTGCGCCCGACCTGCGCCGCCGAGCCCGGGTACACGTCCCGCAGCATCCCTCCGAAGATCACCATGCCGGGGTTGAAGAGGTTGATGAGGTTCGCCACGCCGATGCCCAGCCAGTCGCCGATCCGGTGCAGCGCCTCCTCGGCCGCCGCGTCCCCGCGTCCGGCGGCCTCCACCACGGCGCGTACGCCCTCACGACCGCTCAGCTCGCCAGAGCGGCCCGCGGCCTCGATCAGGGCGTGCTCGCCGACCTCCGCCTCCAGGCAGCCACGCGAGCCGCACATGCAGGGCCGCCCGTCGTACGGGTTCACCATCATGTGCCCCAGCTCGCACCCGTAGCCGCCGTCGCCGCCGAGCAACTTGCCGCCGACGATGATCCCGCCGCCCACGCCGACGTCGCCGTGCAGGTAGATCAGGTTGTCGAAGCCGCGGCCCACGCCGCGGTCGCGCTCGGCCAGCGCGCCCAGGTGGGCCTCGTTGCCCACGAGCACCGGGAGCCCCAGGCGGGAGCCGAGCTCGACGCCGAACGCCTGGTCCACCCACCCCACGTAGGGTCCGTACCGCACCGTGCCGTCGTCGGGCCTGATCATCCCGCAGTAGGCCGCGCCGACCCCCACGCACCACCGAGCCCGGCCGGCGCCGCGCCGCAGCTCGCGGCCGAAGCCCGCGAGCACGCCGACGACGTCCTCCAGGTCCGCGCCCGCGCGGGGCCTGACCGCCTCACGGCGGTCGAGGATCTCACCGCCCAGTCCCACCCGGGCCGCGACCAGGCGGTCGACCCGGACGTCGAAGGCCAGCACGTGCGCCCGGTCGCGCTCCGGGCGGACCACCAGCGACGGCGGCCCGCCTTGCCGGTGTCTCCGGGCAGCTCCTCGCTGACCAGGCCCGCCGCGGACAGCTCGGCGGTCAGCGCCATGATGGTGCTGCGGTTCAGGCCCATCCGGTCGGCCAGCTCCGAACGGGACAGCGCGCCGGACAGGTGCACGTGCCGCAGCAGATCGCCCAGGTTGCGCCGGCGCATCTCCTCTTGGGACCGACCGGCTTTCGACATGGTGCGCAAATCCTGACGACTCGGAGGAATTCCTCGTTGGCGGGCCGTGGACAGGAGGACAGGGCCGTGACCCCTTCCTCATCTTGAGATTACCAACCGAGGCGTCCGCGGCGGAGCCCCGCGTTCACGGGGTCGCCCCCTCGCCCTGATCCCCCGACACCGGCAGGCGAAGCAACGAGCTTTTGAGCCCGGCCCAGCGCCGCATCTCCTCCGCCAGGGCGGCGGACGCGACGTGCGGCACGAAAGGCTGCACGAGGTGGATCTGGTTGCGCAGGCGGCGGGACAACCGCACGTCATCGGGGGTCAGGGGCCGCTCCGTGCACAGCCGCACGGCGTCGGCGAAGGTGGTCGTCGCCGCCAGCCACCGCTCCACGGCGTCGTCCATCGTCGGCAGCCCATCGGAGATGCCCGGCTCGCGTGCCTTCGCAAGCGCGGTGATCAGGTTGACGGCCGCCTCGTCCGGGGCGTCGACTCCCCGCTGCGCCGCGTGCCGGTCGAGGTCCATCCCGAGCCGCCGCCACCGTACGTTCTCCGTGGGGGTACCACCGGTGCGGCGTGCGACCGTACCGCGGAGACAGGCCCACCAATCGGCGCGCTCGCGTTCCCCTCCGGGTTCGCGCCTGTCCAGCCAGGCGACCAGCTCCCGCTCCGGCAACGTCAGCAGGTGATCGGAGTAGCTCCTGAACGCCTGCTCACGTCCCTCGAAGGACCGCCACGAATACCGGTGTCCCGGCCCGAGCATCTTGAGCACGGTGCCCGAGGGTTCATCCCACTCCTCCGGGTCGGTCACCGCGATGATCCCCATCCCCGATGTCGGCTCCCAGTAATCGACGCAGCCCTCGTTGTAGGTGGGGCGCTCTTCCAGCGTGAACCCGCGGGCCTCCACGGCGGCGCGCAGTTCACCGACGTAGAGCCTGGAGCGGAAACCGCCGTAGCGGCCGAGCAGGGCGGCCGGCATGTCTTGGCGGGTGAGGTCCGGGAGCCGGTGCGCCTGCGCGCCGAAGTAGACGACGCTCCAGTCGTCCTGGGGCCGATCCCGCAACCAGCCGAACTCGACCAGGCCGAAGTCGGAGATCACCCCCGACGGGGCCTCGAACGTGCAGTCGCGCCCGAGCACCTCCTCGACCTCGTCCAGGCGACTGGTGTGGTCGAGGCCGAGCACGTTGCGGGGCCAGGGCCCGCATCGCCGCGGGCCGTACGGCCCTCGCCGGGCGGGTGAGGGCTACCGGTGGGGCGGTCGGGAGACGGGTGGCACCGGGCGGGGCGCGGGCGCCGGCCGCGGGACAGCGCGCCCGCGGTTCGGCGCCGCCTGGAGACCGGCCCCCCGCCGACCCGGAGAGACGGCCGCATGCCGAGACGCCGCCCCCGCACGATTCGCCGCTCCCTCTCGGGCCGCCGCTCCCGCTCGGGTCGACGCTCTCGCTCTGGGCGACGCCTGCGGGGCCGGGTTCGGCACGGGCGAAGCGCTCACGTAGGGCGTGCCGAGCGCCTGCGCGATGTCACACGCCCGGTTGCCCCTGCACATCGCGTTCTGGATGCCGGTCCCGCCGTTCGCGACGTTGATGGTGATCTGCTGCGTCCCACGGTTGGTCGTGGGACTCGAGGCGGTGAGCCCGGGCTGGGCGTCCCCGTCGGCCGCACGGCCCGGGGCCCGGACTCCTGGTGGCGTGGCGTCTCCCGCCCGTGCGTGCGCGTGGCCCCGGCGGCAGGGCCGGCGACGGCCAGCGCCGCCACGACCGACGCGCAGGCGAGGAGACCAAGAGCGATCTTCCTCGTGGCCGTCCCGCCGTACCATTCACACTTCATCGCGCGCTCCCGCCAGTCGCCGCCGCAATGCTCCGGGCGGCCCCTTTTCGCCCAGGCCTTTTCAGGCTAGTGACCCACCGGTTTCCCGCGCCCGGCGCGCGCGGCGTCTTACGGCTTCATTGCCATATCAGTCAGCGCGACCCCGCATTCGTGGAATCGACGGCCCGCGGGTATTCGACCGCGATCACCAGCCATTGGCGTTGATGGGCATGTTCTGCCAGATCTTGCACTTCCTCGGGCCGGGACCGCAGAAGGCGCCCTGGGTGCTGATGCGCCCGCCATTCGTGATGCCGGTCTGCTGCTGGCCGATCATGAAGGTCGGGGCGAACACGCCGTTGAGATTCTGGTTGAACTTGCCGTTGCCCGAATGGAACTGCCGCGCCGTGGCCGTCCCGCCCGCCGCCACCTGGCCCCCGCCGCCCCCGTGGCCGGTGACGACCCTCATCGGAGCACCGCGCAGGGACTGCGCGCTCGCCTCCTGGGCCGCGGCACTCCACGCGACCGCGACCACGAGAGTGGCCAGCGTCAGGCGACGGGCCGTCAGAACCCGAAACGGCCGGGAGCGGAACGTGCAGCGGCGAGACATCGTGGAACGCACCTACCTACCAAGGCCATGCGGCAATGGGCTTTCGTCGCGGACATAAGCAACGTTGGCCTCATACCCAACGCCATGGCCTCAGCCCCGCTCATGCCAAGCGCGGCATGGATGATGACGCATTTTTTGTCGTTATGCCTTCCGGCCGGACATCATGCGTTAATGCCTTCAAATGCCACTATCGGCATAAATTTCGCAGGGCTCAGCCGATGGCGTCGAGATAGACCCAGGCGCCTTCGTAGCGGACGAAGCGGCTCTGCTCGCGCATCTCGCCAGGCTGTCCCCGATAGGCGTACCGGGCGCGGAAGGTGACGGTGCCGTCCGTGTGGATCGGGCTCCCGCCGGTGACCGCCTCGATCTCCAGCCCGGTCCACCGCATGCCCTGCTCGAACTCGACCCGCGCCGGACGGGTGGAGGGGTGCCAGGTCCGCAGCAGGTATGCCTCGTCCTCGACGGCGAACGCGGAGAAGCGCGAGCGCATCAGGGCCTCGGCCGTCGGCGCGGCCTGTCCCGCGTGGAACCGGCCGCAGCAGTCGCCGTAGACGGCCGGCAGGCCGCAGGGACAGGGCTCGCGGCGCGCGGCGCACGACGGGAACGAGAGGTACGGCTCACCCCGCGAGGCTATCGCTCCCGGCCGAGCGCCCGCTCCGCCCTCCCAGCCCCTCACACAGACCGGGCAGACCGCCCTCCCCGCCCCTCGCACAGATCGTTCGGACGTCACCCGAGGACATTCCGGCCCGACCGAATCCCGCGAGCACGCATTCTTTCCAGGCGACGCCGAACAATATTTCTGAAACTTGCTGCAAGGTATTGCACGACTCAGGTCCGGTGAGTAACTTCCAGGCAACACCTGGGAAACCTGACGGAGGCCCCGATGGTGTGCCCCTCTCCCCGCGGCGCGAGGGCGCCGCCCCACCTCGTCCGTGTCCGGCTCCCGCGTGACGTCCGGCCCTCCGCCGGCTCCGGCCGTCGGCCCGACCCTGGCCGCGACCGCCCGGGAGACCCCCTGCGAACCCGCAGCATCCGTACGCCCGCAAGCAGGCGTACCTCATGGAAGCGGGCCGGGTGTTGACGCCACCCGGCCGCCTTCACGGGATCCCGATCTCATGTCCAGGAGACCCGCTCTATGAGACTGTACAAAGCGATCGTCGTGGGCGCGCTGACCGCGACCACGGCGACCGGCACCGCGGTGGCGCTGCCCGCGCTCACCGAGACCGCCGCCGGCGCCGCCTCCGGCCCCGGCGTGACCGCCAACCTGTGGAACTGGAACTGGAAGTCGGTGGCCAAGGAGTGCACCGACGTCCTCGGCCCGGCCGGATACGGGTCGGTGCAGGTGTCCCCGCCCGCCGACTCCATGTCCAAGGGCGGCTCGGTGTGGTGGGACGTCTACCAGCCCGCCCGATACGTGCTGACCAGCAAGTTCGGCGACGAGACCGCCTTCAGGAACATGGTCGGCGCCTGTCACGCCGCGGGTGTGAAGGTCCAGGTCGACACGGTCGTCAACCACATGACCGGGCAGGGCGCCACCAGCTACGGCGGTTACAGCTTCAGCAAGTACGACTACCCCGGGCTCTACTCCTCCGGGGACTTCCACTCTCCCACCTGCGGCATCAACGACGCCGACTACGGCAACAACGCCTGGCGCGTGCAGAACTGCGAGCTCGTCGGCCTGTCCGACCTCAACACCGGCTCCGACTACGTGCGAGGCCAGATCGCCGCGTACATGAACAAGCTGACCGACCTGGGCGTCGACGGCTTCCGCATCGACGCCGCCAAGCACATCAGCCCAGACGACCTCGGGGCGATCAAGTCGAGGCTCAAGGGCTCGCCCTACATCCACCAGGAGGTCATCTACGGCCAGGGCGAGGCGGTCCAGCCGAGCCAGTACACGGGCATCGGCGACGTGGACGAGTTCGTCTACGGCCGCAAGCTCAAGGAGCAGTTCACCGGCCAGATCAAGTGGCTGCAGAGCTTCGGCCAGAGCTGGGGCCTGTCGGTGGGCAGCGACAAGGCCATGGTGTTCGTCGACAACCACGACACCGAGCGCAACGGGTCCACCCTCAACTACAAGAACGGCGCCGCCTACACGCTGGCCAACGTCTTCATGCTGGCCTGGCCGTACGGCAAGCCCAGCGTCTACTCCTCCTTCACGTGGAGCGACGGCGAGGCCGGGCCGCCCTCGGCCAACGGCGGGTTCGTCACCGACACCGACTGCTCCAACGGCCGGTGGACCTGCTTCGACCGTCAGATGGCCGGGATGGTGGGCTTCTACAACACGGTCGCCGGGACCTCGGTCGGCAACTGGACCGACAACGGCGGCAACCTGATCGCCTTCAGCCGCGGCGACAAGGGCTGGGTGGCGATCAACAACGAGAACGGCAGCGTCACCCGCACCTTCACCACCGGCCTGCCCGCCGGCACGTACCCGAACGTCGCGGGCGGCGGCTCGGTGACGGTGAACCCCGGCGGAACGGCGTCGGTCACCGTCCCGGCCAAGAGCGCCGTCGCCATCCGCGTCGGCACGACGACCTCGCCGTCGCCCACGGTGACACCCACGGGCAACAGCGCCACCGTTTACTACTACACGAGCTGGAACCCGGCCAACATCCACTACGGAATCAACGGCACCTGGACCACCGTTCCCGGCGTGGCCATGGACACCGCCTGCACCGGCTGGAAGAAGAAGACCGTCGACCTCGGCGCGGCCACCAGCTTCCAGGTCGTCTTCAACAACGGCTCCGGCACCTGGGACAACAACCAGGGCAGGAACTACACCATCGGCACCGGCACCACCGTCGTCCAGAACGGTGTGGTCACCGGCAACGCCCCCGACCCCTGCGTGACGGCCTCGCCGTCGCCTTCCCCCTCACCGTCGAGTGGAGGCAAGGCGACCGTCTTCTACTACAAGAAGACCAGGGGCTGGAACTCCGTGAAGATCCACTACCAGCCCACCGGCGGCTCGTGGACGACGGTCCCGGGCATCGACATGGACGAGGAGACCTGCGCCGACTGGGCGAAGAAGACGGTCGACCTCGGCAGCGCGACGGGGCTCAAGGCCGCCTTCAACAACGGCACGGGCACCTGGGACAACAACAACGGCGCCGACTACGCCATCGGCCTCGGCACGACCACGGTCAAGGACGGCGTCGTACGCGCGAACGCCCCCGAGCCCTGCACGCCCGAACCGCCGGACACGACCGCGCCCAGCGTGCCCACGGGCCTGACCGCGACCGCGTCGGGCACGACCGTCACGCTCACCTGGACGGCGTCGACCGACAACGTCGGCGTCACCGGTTACGAGATCAGCCGGGCCAAGGGCGAGCAGACCCCCGTCGTCCGCTCCGCCTCCGGCACCTCGTACAAGGAGTCCGGGCTGGACGCCACGACGACCTACACCTACAAGGTGCGGGCGCTGGACGCCGCAGGCAACAAATCCGCCTACACCGACACCGTCTCGGTCACGACGGGCGACGGGCCGCCACCGGCCACCCAGGGCACCCCGCTCGGCGGCGACCCGCGCAAGGACTCCATCTACTTCGTCATGACGGCGCGCTTCTACGACGGCGACACCTCCAACGACAGGGGCGGCAGCCAGAACATCCGCTCCGGCAACGCGGCGAACAACGACCCGATGTTCCGCGGCGACTTCAAGGGACTCATCGACAAGCTCGACTACATCAAGGCCCTCGGCTTCTCCGCGATCTGGATCACCCCGGTCGTGCTCAACCGGTCCGACTACGACTACCACGGCTACCACGGCTGGGACTTCTACCGGGTGGACACCCGGCTGGAGACGCCCGGCTACACCTACCAGGACCTGATCAACAAGGCCCACGCCAAGGGCCTGAAGATCTACCAGGACGTCGTCTACAACCACAGCTCCCGTTGGGGCGCCAAGGGACTGTTCGTCCCGCCCGTCTACGGCGTGCGCGACGAGCAGTGGAAGTGGATGTACAGCGCCAAGGAGCCGGGCCGCGAGTACGACCCGATGGCCGAGCACCAGGGCGACGACCCCGGAATGACCGCCGCGCAGAACCAGATGGCCAAGGGACGGCCCTACAACGGCGACCTGTGGTCGACCGAGGAGCCGGCGGGCAACACCTGCCGCAACTGGGGAACGCCGACCCAGTACTACAGCCCCGAGGGATACCGCATCTACAACTGCCAGTGGCCGAGCCCGACCTCCGGGATGTTCCCCGCGAAGTACTACCACCAGTGCTGGATCGGCAACTGGGAGGGCGAGGACTCGCGCAGCTGCTGCCTGCACGAGGACCTGGCCGACTTCAACACCGAGAACGCCGAGGTGCAGAAGTACCTCATCGACGCCTACAACCGGTTCATCGACATGGGCGTCGACGGCTTCCGCATCGACACGGCCGTGCACATCCCCCGGGTCACCTGGAACCGCCGCTTCCTGCCGGCGATCTACGACCGCGTCAAGGAGAGGTTCGGCGAGGACAAGGCGAAGGACTTCTACGTCTTCGGCGAGGTCGCCGCGTTCGTGAACGACAAGTGGAACCGCGGCTCGGTCAACCACTCCGCGCAGTTCTACACCTGGAAGGAGCGCAAGGACTACAGCGCCGACGACGAGAAGGCCGCGATCGAGCAGTACACCTACGAGGAGCAGCTCGGCACCGGCAACCAGCCCACCAGCACCAACGCCTTCCTGAACGGCAACAGCTACCACGCGCCCGACCACTCGAAGTTCTCCGGCATGAACATCATCGACATGCGCATGCACATGAACTTCTCCGACGCGCAGAACGCCTTCAACAACGGCAAGGACTCCGACGACAGCGTCAACGACGCCACCTACAACGCCGTCTACGTCGACTCGCACGACTACGGACCCAACAAGTCGTCCAGCCGCTACGCCGGCGGCACCGACGCCTGGGCCGAGAACATGAGCCTGATGTGGACCTTCCGCGGCATCCCCACCCTCTACTACGGATCGGAGATCGAGTTCCAGAAGGGCAAGCAGATCGACTGCGGGCCCACCTGCCCGCTCGCCACGACCGGCCGCGCCTACTACGGAGACAAGATCGAGGGCACCGTCACCACGAGTGGCTACGGCGTGGTCTCCGGCGCGTCCGGCCCGGTCGCGACGACGCTGAGCCAGCCGCTGGTCAAGCACCTGCAGCGGCTCAACCAGATCCGCCGGGCCATCCCGGCGCTGCAGATGGGGCAGTACTCCACCGAGGGCGTGTCCGGCTCGATCGCCTACAAGCGCCGCTACACCAGCGGGTCCACCGACAGCTTCGTCCTGGTCACCGTCTCCTCCGGCGCCACCTTCACCGGAATCCCCAACGGGACATACGTGGACGCCGTCACCGGAGACAGGAAGACCGTCACCGGCGGAACCCTGTCGATCGACCTGAACGGCAAGGGCGACATGCGCGCCTACGTGCTCGACCTGCCCGGCAACCCGGCCCCGGGCAAGATCGGCACCGACGGCCCGTACCTCAAGTAGTCCCTTCGACAAGTCGGGGCGGGGAGCGCGGGAGCTCTCCGCCCCGCTGCGCACGACGATCCGTGAACTACGGAGGGCAGGGCCCGGTGGAGTCGCGGATGACCAGCTCGGGGTCGAAGAGCCGCTCGCCGCCGCCGTCGCCGCGCCCCTTCACCTGGTCGGCCAGCGCCCGCGCGGCGGCCGCGCCGATGGCGAGCACCGGCTGGCGCACCGTGGTCAGGGCGGGGTCCGTGAACGCCATCAGCAGCGAGTCGTCGGCACCCACGACCGAGACGTCCTCAGGGACGCGCAGGCCCCGGCGGCGGGCCGCCCGGATCGCGCCGAGGGCCATCAGGTCGCTGCCGCACACCAGGGCCGTCGCGCCCTGATCCAGCAGGCGGGCCGCGCCGGACTGGCCGCCCCCGACGTCGAAGGAGGCCAGCTCGACCAGGTCGCCCGCGCCGGGTCCGGCGAGCCGCCGCATGGCGAGGCGGAAGCCCGCCAGCCGCCGCTGCACGGTGGAGTAGCGCTCCGGCCCGCTCAGGAACCCGATGCGGCGGTGCCCCAGCCCCGCCAGGTGCCGTACGGCGAGCCGCGCGGCCAGGGCGTCGTCGGACGACAGGGACGGCACACCGAGACCGGGCACCTGCCCGTTGACCAGCACGAAGGGCACCCGCTGCCGGGCCAGGTCGTCGTAGCGGGAGCGGTCGATCCGGGTGTCGGCGTGCAGGCCGGAGACGAAGACGATGCCGGAGACCTTGCGGTCGAGCAGCATGCCGACGTATTCGTCCTCCCCCGAGCCCTCCGGCGTCATCGTGCCGAGCATGGCCGTGAATCCGTGCCTGGCGAGGTTGGTCTCGATGACCTCGGCGTACAGGGCGAAGATCGGGTTCTGCAGCTCGGGGACGATGAGCCCGACGAGCCCGAAGCTGCGCGGGCGCATGGTGCTCGGCCGCTCGTAGCCCAGCGCCTCTATCGCCGCCATGACGGCCGTGCGGGCTCGCACGCTGACACCCGGGCGCTCGTTGAGCACCCGCGAGACCGTCGCCTTGCTCACTCCCGCCTGCCGGGCGATCTCGTCGAGCCGTGCTGCCATCGTCGCTGTTTCCGATCAGTCGCTGGAACGCCGCAAGGCATCTTGAAACAAAGCAGCAATTTTCTGCAACGTCTTCCAGGTGCGGAAACCCGCTGTTAACTTCGGGCCACGCCGCGCGGTTACCCCCCTCTTTCCGGGCTACGGCCCCTCTCACCTGGAGCGATCCTGTGCGCAGATCATTTGTCGCGCTGACCGCCTGCCTCACGCTGACGGCCTGCGGCGGCGGCACCGCGGGCGGCGAGACGTCCGGAGACGCGTCACCGGCCGGGCCAGCCGCCTCGTCGGCCGCCCTCACCATCTGGGCCGACCAGATGCGGTCGGCGACCCTCAAGCCCTTCGCCGAGGCGTTCGCCAAGGAGAACGGGATCAAGGCCGAGGTCGTCGTGGTCGCGCAGAACCAGCAGCAGACGTTCGTCACCGCCTCGCAGGCGGGCAAGGGCCCCGACGTCCTCGTCGGCGCGCACGACTGGATCGGCAACCTGGTCCAGAACGGGCTCATCGAGCCGATCCAGATGACCGAGGACCGGCTGTCCGGCTACGTGGACGTGGCCCGCAAGGCCGTGACCTACGACGGCCAAGTCTACGGCGTGCCGTACGCCGTGGAGAACCTGGCGCTCTACCGCAACACCGACCTCGCCCCCGAGGCTCCCAAGACGTTCGACGAGCTCGTCGCCACCGGGCGCGAACTCAAGGAGCAGGGCAAGGTCAAGGAGGTCGTGGGCTACCCGGTCAGCCAGCAGAACGGGCAGTCGGGCGACACCTACCACCTGTACCCGCTCTACACCTCCGGCGGCGGCCATCTGTTCGGCACCAAGCCCAACGGCGACCCCGACCCCGCCGACCTCGGCGTCGGCACCCCGGCGTCGGTCGCCGCGTTCGAGAAGATCGCCGCGCTCGGCGAGAAGGGCGCGGGCGCGCTGAAGCGCTCGTTCACCTCCGACAACTCGGCCGCCATGTTCGCCGAGGGCAAGACCGCGTTCCTGGTGTCCGGGCCGTGGCGCCTGGCCGACGTCCGTACGGCGGGGGTGAAGTACGACGTCACTCCGGTGCCGCCGTTCAAGGGCGGCGGCCCGGCCCGCAGCTTCGTGGGCGTCCAGGCCTTCTTCGTGGCGAGCAAGGGCAGGAACAAGGCCCTCGCGCAGGAGTTCGTCACCAACACGCTCGCCTCCGACGAGGTCGCCAAGGCGCTGTTCGACGCCGAGCCGCGCATGCCCGCGCTCAGGACCGCGCTGGAGTACGCCGCCGCGAAGGACCCCGACGTCGCCAAGTTCGAGGCCGCGGCCAAGGACGGCGTCCCGCTGCCCGCGATCCCGCAGATGGTCGCGGTGTGGCAGCCGTTCAACGCGCTGATCCACTCCGTCGTCAAGGGCGACCCGGTCGAGCCGGCGGTCGAGGCCGCGGGCAAGGCCATCGCCGAGCAGCTCGGGCAGGCGGGATGACCGTGACGCACGGCTCGGGGCTGCGGCCCGGCCGGCGCGGCTCCCCCTCCGGCTCCGGCGGCGCCGCCTCCGGGGGCGGAGGCGCCAGGTCCGGGGCCGGACGGTCCCGGACCGCCGGTCCGGGCTCCACGGCCGCGACGCTGGGCCGGGTGCTGGCCCTCGGCCTGATCGTCGGCGTGGCGCTGTGGGCCGCCGCGCCGCTGGTCTCCGCCGGGAACCGGTTGGGCGTCGGTATCGTCGCGGTGGTCACCGCGGCGGCCCTGTACGTCTACCTGTCGCCGCGCCGGCTTCCCCCCAAGTATCTGCTGCCCACGACGCTGCTGCTGCTCGCGTTCCAGGTGTTCCCGGTCCTCTACACGATGTCGCTGGCGCTGACCAACATCGGCGACGGGCACCTCGGCACCAAGCAGGAGGCGATCGCCGCCATCGAGGCGTCGTCCGTACGCCGGGAGGCCGGGTCGGCCGAGTATCGGCTGACGGTGGCGGAGCAGGGCGACGCGCTCGTCTTCCTGCTGGCCGACCCGGCCAGGCGCAGGGCGTACGCAGGGACCGGGGACGGGCTGCGCGAGATCGGCGGCGCGACCTTCGGCCCAGGAGGGCGCGTCACGGCGGCGGAGGGGTACACGGTGCTGACCCCGGCCCAGGCCGCCGCCCGGGGCGAGGAGGTCGACTCCCTCTCCGTGCCGGTGGACGGCGGGGCGATCCGCGCCCAGGGTCTGACCCGGGCGTACGAGGGCAGGGCGACGCTCGCCTACGACGCGGACTGCGACTGCGTGAAGGGCGGGAACCGCGTCTGGCGGGCCGACGACGAGCACGGCAGGTTCACCGCCCCGGACGGCGGCGCGCTGCCGCAGGGCTGGAAGGTCGGCGTCGGATGGGCCAACCTCACCGCCGCGGTGACCAACCCGAAGATCAACACGCACTTCCTCGGCGTGTTCGCCTGGAACCTCTTCTACGCGGTCGCGGTCGTCGGGCTGACCGCCGCGCTCGGGGTGGCCGCGGCCCTCGTGCTGCACCATCCCCGCATGCGTGGCGTCCGGATCTACCGGACCCTGATCGTGCTGCCCTACGCCATGCCGGCCTTCGCGATGCTGCTGGTCTGGCGGGACATGTTCAACACCGACTTCGGCCTGGTCAACCGGCTGCTCGGCCTCGACGTGGACTGGCTCGGCACGCCGCTCACCGCGCGGGCGTCGGTGCTGCTCGTGCAGCTGTGGCTGGGCTTCCCGTACATGTTCCTGGTGGCCACCGGCGCGCTGCAGACGATCCCGGCCGAATACCTGGAGGCCGCGCAGGTGGACGGGGCGAGCGCCTGGCAGCGGTTCCGCACGATCACCCTGCCGCTGCTGCTCCTCGCGCTCGCGCCGCTGCTGGTGTCGTCCTTCGCGTTCAACTTCAACAACTTCAACGGCGTGTTCCTGGTGACCGCCGGAGGCCCGTTCCCGTCGGACAACCCGACGGTCGGGGCGACCGACCTACTCATCACGTACACGTTCCGGCTCGCCTTCGGCCAGCAGGGCGCGCAGTACGGCCTGGCCTCCGCGATCTCCATCTACGTCTACCTGATCGTCGCCGTGATCTCGGTCGCCGGGTTCCGGCGCACCCGGGCCTTCAAGGAGGTGCGCTGATGCGCGGTCTCGCCGCGCGGCACGCCGCCGCGGTCGCCGTCACGGCGTTCGCCGTGCTGCCCATCGTGTTCGTGGTCTCGGCGGCGCTCGACCCGATCGGGACGCTGAACTCGGCCACCCTCGTCCCGCGCGGGCCGGGTTCGGCAACGCCGTGAAGCTGTTCACCACCACGCCGTTCTGGACGTGGTACCGCAACTCGGTGGTGGTCTCCGGGCTGACCGCCGCCCTGTCCGTCGCGGTCTCCGCGCTGGCGGCGTACGCCTTCAGCAGGTTCCGCTTCGCCGGGCGGCGGGCGGGACTGGTGAGCCTCCTCGTCATCCAGGCGTTCCCGCAGTTCCTGGCCATCGTGCCGCTGTACGTGATCTTCAGCGCGATCAGCGACAACTGGCCGGAGTTCGGGCTCGACAGCGTGTGGGGCGTCGTCCTGCTCTACATCGGCGGGCAGGTCGGGGTGAACACCTGGCTCATCAAGGGCTTCTTCGACTCGATCCCGAAGGAGCTGGACGACGCCATGCTCATCGACGGGTGCAGTCACACCCAGGCGTTCCGCCGGGTGGTGCTGCCCCTGGCGGCCCCGGTGCTGGCGATCAGCGGGCTGCTGGTCTTCATCGCCACCATCAACGAGTTCCTCATCGCGAGCGTCTTCCTGACCGGGGACGACGCGCGCACTCTGGCCGTCGGCCTGTTCGGCCTGCTCGCCGACCAGCGCAACGCCAACTTCGGCATGTTCGCCGTCGGCACGCTGCTCACCGCGATACCGACGGTCGCCGTCTTCCAGTTCCTCCAGCGTTACATCGTCCACGGGCTGACCGCGGGCGCAGTGAAGGGATGACAGTTGCTCGATCGGGGATTCCACCACGACGGCTCCGCCGACCACGTCAGCACGCTCGCGCCGGAGCCCGGCGAGACCGTGACCGTGTTCCTCCGCACCCCGAAGGACCACCGCACGGGGGTCCACGTGCGGTCGACGCCGGACGGCGAGGCGCACTACACCGAGGCGGTGGTCGACCGGGAGACACCGGACGAGATCTGGTGGCGGGCCGACGTGACCGTCCGCAACCCGGTGACCCGCTACCGCTTCCTGCTGACCGGCGACGGCGGTTACCGCTGGCTCAACGCCGCCGGCCTGCACCACCACGACGTGCCCGACTCCGCCGACTTCCGCCTGGTCTCGTACGCGCCCCCGCCGGCCTGGGCCGCCGACTCGATGGTGTACGAGATCTTCCCCGACCGCTTCGCCCGTTCCGGGGCGGACCGGACGTACCCGGCGTGGGCGGTGCCGGCGGGCTGGGACGACCCGGTCACCGGCGCGGGGCCGGACACGAGCGTCCAGGTCTTCGGCGGCGATCTGGACGGCGTGACGGCGCGGCTCGACCACGTCACCGGCCTCGGGATGAACACCCTCTATCTGACGCCGGTCTTTCCCGCGCCGTCCAACCACCGCTACAACGCGTCCTCGCTCACCGAGGTCGATCCGCTGCTGGGCGGCGACGCCGCCTACCGGACGCTGGTCGACGAGGCGCACCGGCGCGGCATCCGCATCCTCGGCGACCTCACGACGAACCACTGCGGCTCCACCCACCCGTGGTTCGTCGCGGCGGCGCGCGACAAGGACGCCGCGGAGCGGGAGATGTTCCACTTCGGCGACGACGCCCTCGGCTACGAGGCGTGGATGGGCGTGGCCTCCCTGCCGAAGCTGAACTGGACCGGCGAGCGCCTGCGCCGCCTGATGGCCGGCGACGCCGACTCCGTCGTCCGCAGGTGGCTGCGTTTCGGGCTGGACGGGTGGCGCATCGACGTCGCCAACATGACCGGGCGGCTGAGGGAGATCGACCTCACCCGGGAGGTCGCGGCCCTGGTCAGGCGGGCCGCGGCGGAGGAGAACCCGGAGGCGCTGCTCGTCGCCGAGCACGCTCACGACGCGTCGGGCGACCTGGACGGCGACGGCTGGCACGGCACGATGAACTACGCCGGTTTCACCCGGCCGGTGTGGTCCTGGCTGCGCGGGCCGGACGTCCGCCTGCCGTTCCTCGGCGTGCCCGCGCCCATCCCGCGGCTCGGGGCGGACCGGATCGTGCGGACGATGCGCGCCTTCGCCGCCCGCACGTCCTGGCGCTCCCTCGTCCACTCGTGGTCGATCCTCAGCTCGCACGACACGGCCCGCATCCGTACGGTGTGCGGAGGGGACGAGGCGCTCGTGGAGATCGCCGCAGGCCTGATGTTCACCCTGCCGGGCGCCCCGATGGTCCTCGCCGGGGACGAGCTCGGGCTGGAGGGCGCCTGGGGTGAGGACGGCCGCCGTCCCATGCCCTGGGACCGGCCGGATCGGTGGCGGACCGCGACCCTGGACGCCTACCGGCGGCTCGCGGCGCTGCGCCGGGACGAGCCCGCCCTGCGGCACGGCGGGCTGCGCTGGCTGTACGCCTCCGGCGACGCGCTGGCCTTCGTCCGGGAAAGGGCGGGGGAACGGCTGCTCGTGTTCGCCGCCCGCACGGCCCACGAGCCCGTACGGCTGCCGCTCGGGGCGGTCGGGACGCCGTTGTACGGAGGGGCCGCGATCGTCCCCGGCCCGGACGGCACGGTCGTCCTGCCCGACGACGGCCCCGCCTTCCACGTGTGGCGGCTCGGATAGGAATCGCCGCCCATCGGCGGCACGGCCGGGCGCGGCTGAGTGGCACGGCTGAGTAGCGCCGTGCGGCGTGCCGCGCCGCCGGAACGGCGACGAGGTCTCCGGCATCGGCGGTCCTTAGTGAACCGCCTGCCGGAGACCTCGCCGTTCAGCCGTCCCCGCCGTCGCGGGCGGAGTGCGCGTTCAGTTGTAGGGGTTGTCGTAGGTGCCGGTGCTCTTGGTGCGCGTCTGGTACTGGCCGTTGCTGCCGAACCACCCTCCGGTCACGTCGAACCGGACGTTGCGGACGGTGCTGCCGAAGTTCACCTCTCCGCTGTACAGGAAGGTCTGCGAGCACCCGGCAACGGACGTCGTGCCGGTCTGGGTCGGCCAGGACGAGCTGGTGCCGTTGACGTTGATCAGGAAGTAGGGCGCGGGATAGGCGTGCTGCCAGCACAGGCGCAGCGAGTAGCGGTACTTCGTGTTGCCGTCGTCGAACGCCACCGTGCCGTCCAGGAGGGCGAGCTGCGTCGCGTTGCCGTCGTTGCTCACCAACTGCAGGTAGACCGGCTGGTCCGCGCCGTACGCCGCGTGTGCGGGGCTGAGCGGCAGGAGCGCGGCGGCCATCGCCGCGATGGCGGCGGCGATCGACGTCGACAGGCGACGTCCTCGCGAGCGTGCGGTCAATTCACACCTCATCCGTTGCAGGAGTGCCGAGTGCCCGGAGGTTATTGCCACACACGCGGACCGATCCAGCACGGCGATCGGAGGGCTCGATCCGGTCGGGCGTTAAACACCGCGCCCCCGGGGACCTTGGGAAGGGCGGTCCGTCACAACCAGGACAGAGAGGGCGGCGAAGCCGGTCTAAATCCCGGCGTGACCGCTGAATGTTTCATCCCGCCCGAGCCCCTGCGGTGTCGACCGGTCCGCCTCCTCGCCCGGATGGCGGACGGAACCGGCCCCCCGGCGGCTGCCTCGCCGGGGGGCGGCCGGTCGAGGTCAGCAGATCTTGTAGTCCTGCCGCGACGAGTTGTACGCGCAGGAGTCGACCAGCGCGCCGGAGGCGTTCCGCAGGTACGCCTTGTCCTTGGTCTGGTTCCAGATGTAGGCGAGCGTCCCCCCGCTCCTGCCCCAGTAGAGGGTGGTGGCGGTGTCCTTCCCCCGGCCGGTCCGCAGGGTGACCGTCTTCCCGGCTCCGAGAGTGAACGGGCCGAACGTGTAGACGTGGTCCGATCGCTTCGTGTCGTCGCGTACGGTCCAGCCCTTGAGGCTGACGGCCTTCTTCGTCGTGTTCTTGATCTGCACGTACTCGCCGTTCAGGCTGCTGTTCGCGCCGAAGTCCGGCGAGCCGGGCGAGTCGTAGTAGATCTTGGTGATTCGTACGGCCGGGCCCGCCGCGTAGGCGGGCTGGGACGCGGCGACCACGCCGGCGGCCACCGCTGCGGCCGCCAGCAGAGATCGGGTACGCACAGGGATGCTCCTGGAACGGGGGGACATGATCGGTATCGATCATATTGATGACCTTTGATACCGATTCGCCATTCCCGTATCGGTTCGGCATCCGATAGAGCATCCTGCGAACGAGATCAGTGCGTCACCGGAAGATGCCCGTGTGGCCGAGTGAGTAGCGGCCCGGCTGGGGGTACACGCACAGCCCGTGCGGCCCGGCGCCGACGGGGATGGTGCGGACGACCTTGCCGTCCCGGGTGTCGAAGACGTAGACGACGCCGTGGTAGCGGCCGCTGAGCCACAGCTTGGTGCCGTCGGCCGACACGCCGCCCATGTCGGGCGAGCCGCCGCCGGGGATCCGCCAGACGTCCACCACCTTCCGCTTCCGGAACGACACGACCGACACCGACCCCTCGCCTCGGTTGGACACGTACAGACGGCGCGAGTCGCGGCTCACGTACAGGCCGTGCGCGCCCCGGCCGGTCGGCAGGAACCGCATGACCTTGTACGTCGCCGCGTCCACCAGCCACACCCCGTGCCGTTCCATGTCGGCGACGTAGAAGACGGTGCCGTCGGGCGACAGCTTCACGTCCTGCGGCATGCTCATGTGGCCCAGGTGGATGTGCCGGATCACGCTCGGCGTACGCCAGTCGAGCACGACCAGGTCGCCGCTGAACTCGCAGCTCGCGAGGAACACCGAGCCGTCGGCGGTGAAGTCGCCGTGGTTGATGCCCCGGCAGGGCAGCGACAGCGAGCGCAGCAGCTTCATGCTGTGCGGGTCGCGCAGGTCGAGCTGGTTGTTCCGCTCCGCCATGACCAGCGCGTACTTGCCGTCGGGCGAGAAGTACAGGTTGTAGGGGTCCTCCACCGGCACCGGACGGCCGGGCTTGCCGGTGCGGGGGTCGATGGGGGTCAGCGAGTTGCCCCGGTTGTTGTTCACCCACAGCGTCTTGAGGTCCCAGGACGGCACCACGTGCTGGGGCAGCGCCCCGACCGTGAAGTGCCGCACGATCCGGTACGTCTCCGGGTCGATGACGTCCACCGTGCCGCTCTCGCTGTTGGGCACGTACACGAGGGAGCGGAAACCCCTCACGACGGGGCTGAGCATCCCCGGCCGGTCGGCCGCGTAGATGTCGACCTGGTCCCGGCCCCTCGCCTCGATCGAGGCGGACGGTGACGGCGAAACGGACGCCGGCGAGGTGCTCGCGACCCGCGACCGCACGGCCGCGGGTGACGCGGCACGCGGCGCGGGCCGCTCCGCCGCACAACCGGCGAGGGCGAAACCTCCGATGATCGCCAGCGCCACGGTCACGGCACCGGTTCCACGCGCTCGTCTCACGCCTGCCCCTTCGTCGCGGCGGGCTGTGCCCGGCCGGCCCCCCGTACGATCACGACGACCGGCCGCGTACGCGCGCGGGAGCGGCGCGGCGCGACGGGTCGGCGAGACGCTAACGCCCGCCGCGTGCGGCCCGAAGGCGGCTTTGCCTGCTCTTGCACGACTCCTTTCCGTGCTCTCGCACAACTCCTCGGCCCGCTCTCACACCCCTGCTCTGCGCGCTCTCGCACGACTGCTTCGCGCGCTCTTGCATGGTCCCTTCTCCGCCGCCGACACCGGCCGCCCCGGGCTCACGTCCGGAGAACCGCGGCCGGTGGGGAGATGAACCCGCCGGACGGTCACGGCCGCCTCTGCAGCGCACTCGCACAGAGCGGCGTCAGCGGCCTCGATGTCTCCATCCGGCAGTCGTCGCGGCGCACGTGCCCGCGACGACGAAGATCACCCGCCGCGTACGGCACAGGTGTCCATATACGGCAGTTCCGGAATGTGGATGCGCCACTGGGCAGGGGACAGAGCGCCGTTCCTGGCACAGATCGCCCCGGCGGCCGCGTCCGGGTCGACCGTGATCTCCACCAGCCTGCCATCGGGATAGGAGATGAGCAGCGAGGTCCGGTTGAACGCCACGATGGGAACGAGGTCGGAAGTGAGTTCGATGTCGGAACCGAGCCGCCGGTAGCCGTGCCACTCCCACAGGCTGATCTCGTCAGCAGAGACGGAGGCGAACATGCCGCCCGGCGGATAGGGCACGAGAGCCGTGACGGACGAGGCGTGCGCGATCCGCGGTGGGGCGAGCCGCTCGCGTAATCCGGCGTTCCAGAAGGTCACCCGGCCGGAGACGTCACCGGTCACGGCCGTGTCTCCCGAGAAGAGCACCTGGCCCGGGACGCGGGCGTCGGTCTCGTACGGCGAGACCTTCCCCGTGGCGGGGTCCAGTACCGCTGCCCGCCTTCGAGGGGCCGGCGGGGGTCGGTGGATCGCTTCAGGGCCAGTAGCCGCCCATCGGGCAGGAAGCTCAGGTCCGCGGCTTCCATCGGGAAGGACCTGCGCCATGTGCGGGTCGCCAAATCCCACAGTTCGAGTTCGGTGACGTCGTCCCGATCGTCAGCGGAGTTGGGGGTGACCGCCACGGTCCGCCCATCGGAAGAGAAGACCAGTCTGGACACCCCGCCGGCCCCCCGCCACCTCAGTTCGAAAGCACCGATGCGGGCGTTCGTCGCGACGTCCCACAACGTCACCACCCTCGACATCGGGTGTGTGAGCGCTAGTGTGCGCCCGTCCGGACTGAAAACCGGCTCGTACCCTTCCCCCTCTGGACTGGCGTTCTCAGGAGGATCGTCCGGCTCGGCGGCGCCGAGAGGTTTCCGGGTGGCGACGTCCCAGATCCAGACCTTCCACCCGTCCCGCTTGCCTGTCGCCACCGCGATCAAACGGCCGTCCGGGCTGAAGCGCCGCGCCTCCGTCCCCGGAGCGAGCGTTCCGGACCCCATGTGCGGGGACAGATCGTAGGTGTGCACCGTCCCCGACGAGTCCGCCACCCGTAGGAGGCGCCCGCCGGAGGAGAGCCGATGGAGCAGGTCGGGGCCCGTGGGCGGGAGCGTGACGCTCACCCGGCGCGTGCCGTCGCGCACACTCCACAGGCTCACCCGCCCCTCGCTGTAGGCGGCGAGGAAGCGGCCGTCGGCGCTGAACTCCAGCCCCTCGGCGGACGGATCCAGCGGTTCCCCCCCAGCCTTGCCGGTCGCAAGGTCGAACAACACGACGCCCTTCTCGTCGGTGGCCAGGGCGAGCAGCCTGCCGTCCGGGCTGAACGCGCCGGTGGTCGCCCTGGCGGGCAACCAGGGTGCGTCGACACGTCCGCCCCGGACGAGGTCCCACAGCTCGACGCGGCGGGCGCGCGGTCCGGACTTCCGGGAGCCCGATGTCATCTCGGCGGTCACGGCACGGACCTGCCAGGGGATGACCAGGGCGAGCCGGTCGTCCGGGCCGACTTGGACGACCTCCTCCGACAGCACCCGGACGCGCCTCTCGACGTCCCAGGTCTCCGTGACGTCCTCCCCCACAACGGTGATGAAACGGCCGCCAGGGCTGAACGTGAGTGTGACGGGCCGTTGCGGCTCCGTCCAGGGGATGAGCGGGGAGCCGCGCCGTGGCTCGCCATGGACCGGCCACAGCCATACTCCGGACAGGTCGGCCACCGCCATGGTTCGCGAGTCGGGGCTGAAAGCGAGCCCCGTGACCTGGTTCTCCCAGCGCACACCGGCGATCAGCTTCTTCCCCGCGACGTCATGGATGCGCAGATCGCCCCGCTCGCCTGCTCCTCGGGGAGTGTAGGACGCCAGTCGGGCGCCGTCCGGGCTGAGCGCGTAGAGCGACCCTTGCGTTCCGTACGGGTCGGCGAACGAGTCGGACATCGGACTCGACATCGAGTCGAGCAGCTCCCCCTTGGCCTCCGAGACGCGGGAGATCCGCCAGGCCGCGAGGCTCAGCCGTCGGGCCAGGACGGGATCGGCCGGACGCGAGGCGGCGGCACGCTGCGCCACCAGCCGGGCCGTCGTCTCCTCCAGGCGCCGCTCCGCGAGGCGGCCTGCCGTACGGCGTCGATCGAGGCGACGACGGCGACGACCAGCAGCACGGCGAGAGCCGCGGCGACACCGGCGCGCAGGCGGGAGGCACGACGGGCGCGGGCGGCGCTCGCCAGGAGGAAGTCGTGCTCCAGAGGCGTGAGATCGTCCCGGTGTTCCTCGGCGAACAGGTTCTCCGCGACGGTCAGGCGCGCACCCCGGTACAGCGCGCCGGCATCGCGGGCGTGCTCGGCCCAGAGCGCGGCCGCCTGGGTCAGTTGCCGATGTGCGCGCAGGCGATCGCGGCCCTCGTCGACCCAGCCGCGCAGCCGCGGCCAGGAGCCGATGAGCGCCTCATGCGTGAGCTCCACGGTGTCCTGGTGAAGCGTCAGCAGGCGGGCCCGGGCCAGCAGCTCGATGACGACCCCCGTGTCGGGGTCGCCCAGGGGATCCAGCTCGGCGCGGGAAACCGGACGGCGGGTGTCCTCGGTCAGCTCGCCGGGGTTGATCAGCCTGAGCAGCACGCGCCGCGCGATCGTGGCCTGGGCCGGCGAGAGGCGGGCGTAGAGCTCCTCGGCGGTGTGACTGATGGCCCCCTGCACCCTGCCGACGCTCTCGTAGGCCTCCAGCGTCAGCGTCTTGCCCCGGCGGCGCCGCCAGGTCTCCCGCAACGCGTGCGACATCAGAGGCAGCGCCCCGGGCTCGTCGGCGACGTCTGCGACGATCGCGGCCGTCAACGCGCGTTCAACCACGAGGCCTTCGGCCATGGCCGGCCGTACGATCGCCTCTCGCAGTTCGTCCCTGGTCATCGCGCCGACCAGCAGACCGGCCTCGCGCAGGGATTCGGCGAGTTCGCGATGCTCCGCGCAGCGCCCGTAGAAATCCGCCCGGACGGCCGCGACCACCCGGAGCGCACTCTCCGGACGTCTTGAGCTCAGCAGTAGGTCCAGGAACTCCGCACGCTCGCGCCGGTCGTGGCAGAGGGCGAACACCTCCTCGAACTGATCCACCACCACGAGCGAATCCCCGGACTCGCGCGGGAGCAGCAGGTCGGCATGGCGCATGGGGTGGTCGCCCGGGGTGATGACGGATATCTCGGGCGGCGGCCCTGGCGGCGACGCCCGCAGGGCGGGCACCACCCCTGCGCGCAGCAGGGACGACTTGCCACTGCCTGACGGTCCGAAGACCGCCACGAAGCGATGCCGTTCCAGCAGGTCGAGCACGACGTGGACAAGCCGTTCGCGCCCGAAGAAACGGGCGGCGTCCCGCACGTCGTAGGAGGCCAGTCCCGGGTACGGAGCCTCGGCCTCGTCGTCTTCCCTCATCTCACGCGCCAGTTCCGCGGCCACATCCCGCCAGCGGGTCTCCCATTCCGCCAGGTCGCCGCCGCACGCTTCCACGTAGGCGAGGACGACCGGCAGCGAGGCCAGGCGTTCGCCGGCCGCCGCCTGCGACAGGGTGGTGACCGAATAGCCCACGCGTTTCGCCATGGCGCGATAGGTGATCCCACCGGCCTCCTGGCGCAGTTTCCGTAGTGCGTGGGCGAAGCCCTGAACAGGTCCCTCCGCAGGGTCCACCGGTCTTTCTCTACGACCCACTGTTCAGGCGCTCCACTCGCTGGACGACGAAGATCGCTCAAGGAATGAAACTACCTATGTCAAGAAACTTCCACAAACGCAGTCCGCGACAGCCGGGAGTCCCGTTCTCAGCACGGCCGCCTGAGGGGACCTGGCACGGCGGAGACCGCGTCTCCGGCGGCGACCAGGGGACGCCCACCGGGCGACGGCGGCCCGGGGACACCCGCCGCCGCCCGGCAGGGACCGCGGGACCACGTGAACACCGTGGTCCCGCGCCCTTCGTTCGTGACCGCCTCCTCGCGCGCTGTGTCCCCGGCACGTCACGAGCGGTCCGAGCTGTCGCCGGAGCGTCGGAGCTACATCTTGACGCAGGCGGTGCCCACCCGCTCCCACCTGCCGTTGACGCTGCCGCCCTGCCACCAGGAACCACACACCTTGCGACCCGAGGGGAAGCTCCTCTTCACGGTGCCGCCGACCGAGGCCCGCAGGTAGGAACACCCCGGGTGGTTGCGGCTGCGCTTCTGGTAGAGGATCCTGCCCCGGCCGTCGTACACGGTCACGGTGCCCCTGTAGTCGCAGATCTGGCCGGCATTGCCCCTGTTGACCCAGGCCTCCTTGATGTACTTGCCACTCCTCTTGACGTTGACACAGACGTAGGATTTCGCCCCGGTCATGTGGCATCCGTCCTGGCGGCGGGCCGCCGCTGCCCTCTCGCCCTGGAGGTCCAGGGCCGCCGAGGAGCCCGCCGCAGCCGATGCCGCCCCCAGAACGATGGTGGGCGACGCCGCCGCCGTTGAGGCCGTGGGCGCCGCATGAGCCGACGCGGCAGTGGACAGAGTGATGACGGCGGCGCTCACGGCCAGCGCCAGCCCCAGGTTTCCTGACGTGCGCATGCTTGTTGCCACTCCTCTCGTCTCGCCGGCCGCAGCCTGCCGCCGGCACGATCGCCATCGGACGCGAGTGGGAGGGGTATCGCTCTCACCGTCGCCCGCTGGACTACGAGACCCAGATCTACGTGGCGCGTGATTGTTCGACAGCCCTGTTCAGGGGCCCAAACAAAAAATCGCTATCGGGGGCTTCTGCGGTATTCGACCGGCGGGCGGGCTCTGCCGGGATAGACCATCAGGAGGATGTGCTGAGGTGTCCAGGCGTCGTAATCGGGCCTGCGGTAGTGCACCCGGATCCGGTAACGGCCCTTGCCCCGGAACGCGAGGTTGGGCAGGTCGTCCTGCCCGGCCATGGGGTCCATGAGCCGGACCTGCCCGGTCGTGCTCTCGTAGCCGACCTCCACGACCTTGTCCCACCCCTTCAGCTCCAGCGGGGGCCGCCGCCGGTACGTCTCCACGGTGAAGCAGATGTCGAAGTCCGAGTGGCTGAGGACGATCAGATGTCCCGGCCCGGCGGCCACCAGGCCGTTCTTCTGCGCCTCCCGCAGCAGGCCGTCCTCCCCCGGCGGCTGCGCGGGGGCAGATGGGCGCGATGAGGTAGGCGTCCTCCAGGCGGCCCCGATACGCACGGCATCCCGCGCGCCCGTACGCGAGCAGGTCGTGGTCCGAAACGCCGGCGAACTGCCCGCCGGAACGGGCAGTGCAGAGGAAGGCGTGCTCCCCCATGGCGACCCTCGTCCAGTCGTTCTGGAGGCGGCCAGCCGGCGGAACCGGTGGCGGGGAGTCCGGACGGCCGCCAGCACGCACAGCGCGGCCAGCGTGGGCGCGATGTCGGTGTACAGGAAGAACATCGGATCACCGGTTGCGCTCCACATCCCGAGGCAGTTCCGGTCGATGCCCATGTCCACCGCGAAGGCGAGCGGGGCGGTGCCGTAGACGACCAGCATGAGCGCCGCCTGGACCCGCGCGACGACCGTGCCGACGCGCGGGCGTGGCGACACGGTAGCGGCCGCCACCGACAGCGGACACCTGCCGCCGCCGGGTCTCGCGACCGGGGCGCCTCAGCGGGCGGCTCCCTCAGCCACGGCGTCGAGCAGTTCGTCCACCGCCTTCCGGTCGGGCAGCGAGGGGCTGGCGCCGGGCAGCGTCGTCGCCAGGGCTCCGGCGGCCATCCCCCTGCGGATGGCCGTGGCGGTGTCGAGGCCCGCCGCGAGGGCCGCGCCCAGGGAGCCGGTGAAGGCGTCGCCCGCGGCGGTGGTGTCCACGGGGGTGACCGGGTAGGCGGGGAAGTGCCGGGTGCCCTCAGGGGTGACCGACAGGGCGCCGGCCGATCCGAGCGTGATGAGCGCGTGCCCCACGCCGCGGTCGAGGAACCAGGCCGCGGCCCGCGCGGCGGACGCGACGTCGACGACCTCCACCCCGGTCAGGGCGGCGGCCTCGCTCTCGTTCGGAGTGACGACGGCGACGTGCGGCCACACCCGGTCGGGCAGCGGCTGCGCGGGCGCGGGGGTCGAGCACCACGGTCAGCCCGGCCCGCGCGCCCGCCTCGGCCGCGTGGCAGGCGACCTCGACGGGGATCTCGAGCTGGAGGAGAAGCACGCTCGCCCTGTCGCGCACGGCCCGGATGCTCTCGTCCACCATTTCGGCGCTGAGGTCGGCGTTGGCGAGAGGGGTCATGACGATGTCGTTCTCGCCCGACGCGTCCACCCTGATGTGCGCGACGCCCGTCCGGTCGCCGACGGAGCGGACCTCCGTCAGCGCCACGCCGTGGGAGCGCAGCGCCGACGAGACGATCTCGCCGAACGGATCCCTGCCGACGCAGCCGACCAGCCAGGTGGGCGCTCCCGCACGGGCGGCGGCGACCGCCTGGTTCGCGCCCTTCCCTCCGAGGACCAAGGTGACGTCGTCGCCGAGAACGGTCTCTCCCCGGCGCGGGAGGCGGCGGGTGAAGGCGGTGACATCCGCGGAGATGCTCCCGACGACGACGACACCTTTCGGTTCCATGACGTTTCTCCTGTTTCAGGCTGTTGGTGCTACGACGACGCTCAGGAGGGCCGGCCGAGCGTCTCGATGGCGCCGATCATGAGGTCCCAGAACCGGTCGCGGTCCAGCCCGATGCCGACGTTCGCGTTGGGCTCCCAGTCCATGCGACGGTGCAGGTCGGCCACGGTCGCCCCCCGGGTGTGCCGGCCGTCCAGCTCGATCCGCAGGCCCACCCGCTCGTACGCCAGGACCGTGGGATCGATCAGGTACGCCACCGTGATCGGGTCGTGCAGCGGCGGCGCGGGGAACCCCCACGTCTCGTGGTAGGTGGACCCGAAGAACGTGAGCAGTTCCACGCAGACGCGGGCGAGCGGGGTGCCGAGCGCCTCGATCCTGGCGAGCACGTCGGCGGTCACCAGCGCCTGATGGCTGACGTTGAGCCCGACCCACGTCGTCGGCACGCCGCTGCCCAGCACCTCCGCCGCCGCCTCCGGATCGGCGTACACGTTGAACTCCGCGTACGGCGTGTGGTTGCCGCGATCCGTGGAGCCACCCATGATCACGACTTCCCTGATCCGCTCGCGGTCCTCCGGGTGACGGCGGAGCAGCGTGGCGATGTTCGTCAGCGGGCCGATGGCCACCACGGTCACCGGCTCCGCGGCGGCCGCCAGCGTGTCGTGGATGAGGTCCACGCCGTGGCGGGGGTCGAGCGGGACGCTCGGCTCCCCGAACGCCGGGCCGTCCAGGCCGCTCTCCCCGTGCACGTAGTCGCCGATCTCCAGCGGCGCCGTGAGGGGGCGGTCGCAGCCGGCGGCGACCGGCACGTCGGTGACGCCGGCCAGGCTCAGCATCCGCCGCGCGTTGAGCGCGGTCTTCTCCACCGTCTGGTTCCCCGCGACCGTCGCGACCGCGCGCAGGTCGATCGCCGGATGGGCCACCGCGAGCAGGATGGCCATGGCGTCGTCGTGCCCGGGGTCGCAGTCGAGGATCACCGGGATCGACATGTCAGATCTCCTTCGCGAGCCAGCGGACCGCCCGCGTGAACAGGGTGCGGTAGCCGTCCCAGGAGACGAACTCGTCCGGGCACCAGTGCGGCGCGATGTCGGAGGCCCAGGCGAGCGTGCGGCCCGCCCCGGCCTGCCGTACGGCGAGCAGGGGGTCGCCGCCGACGGTCGCGAGCAGCGTCGCGTCCTCGGGCAGCGCGAACCGGTTGTAACCGAGCAGGTCGGGCCACTGGGCGGGAAGTCCGGCCACGATGGGGTGCGCGTCGTCGGCGAGCAGGCCGGGCACGCCCTGCGGGGTCTCGACGCGGTCGTCGTAGCGGGAGATCCGGGCGGGGAGCACCCGTTCGACCGCCGTGCCCGCGAACGCGGCCTTGGCCTCGAAGCCCTGGAAGCTCAGGTAGCCGCCGGCCATGGCGAGGCCGCCGCCCTGCTCCACCCAGTCGGCCAGCAGGTCGATCCGGTTGACGGTCTTCTCGCTGGCCAGCCAGGTGGCCGGGTGCAGCAGGATGCTGTTGGCCCCGATGTCGGACAGCACGATCACGTCGTAGGCGGCCAGCGCCTCGGGCGTGCCGGGGAACAACGCGGGCACGTCGTGCGCGGGCAGGTGGTCGACCTCGATGCCGTCGGCCACCAGGACGTCCCGCAGCGGATCGATTCCGGTGTGGTAGGTGGTCGTGGTGAACGCGTCGAAGCCCTTGTAGTGGGTCGACTGGCTCACCCACGATTCGCCGGCGACCAGCACGCGGGTCATGGAAATCGTCTCCTTCTGTCTGTGTGTGTGATCAGTGGCCGCGCGCGGCGGCGAGGAAGAGTTCGCGCGGGTTGTCCGCGAGCAGCCGGGTGGTGTCGTCGGCGGTCAGCCCGTGCCGCTGCAGGCGCGGGACGAAGTGCGTGAGGATGTGGGCGTAGCCGTTGCCGCCGTAGCGGACGAGCATGGTCTTCAGGAACACGTCCTGGGAGAGCAGCACCCGGGGTCCGAGCCCGGCGCGGACCAGCCACGCCACCGCGGCGGCGTTCTCCTCGTCGCACGGGGACTGGCCCTCGCCCGGGTAGAGGTAGTCCATGCCGCACATGTCGTAGCCGAGGTAGGCCCCGCGCAGGGCGAGGACACCTGGTAGTCGCGGTCCGCCCCGCTGGGGTTGAGGTGCGAGAGCACGGTCCCGGCGAGCAGGCCGCCCTCCTCGGCGATGACGTCGAGCACGCGGTGGCCGTGCCGCACCCAGCCGGGGAGGTGGACCGAGAGCGGCACGCCGGTGCGGGCCTGCGCCCGGGCCGCGCCGCGCAGCACCTTCTCCTCCTCGGCGGTGAAGTCCGGCGAGACGCCGATCTCGCCGATCACACCCGCGCGGACGCCGTCCACGCCCCCGCCGACGCCTTCGGTCAGGTCGCGCTCGATCTCGTCGGCGACGTCCGCCGCGGTCATCGAGCGGACCCGGGCCGGATGGGTCTTCTCCAGGTAGAAGCCGCAGCCCATGACGATGTTCAGCCCGGTGGCGCGGGCGATCGCGACCAGCTCGGCGGGCGCCCGCCCGATCCCCTCGGGGGTCACCTCGAGCAGCGTGCGCCCGCCGCGCTCGGCGAACCTGCGCACCTCCTCGATCGCGGTCCCCGTGTCGTCCAGCGACACGTTGTCGCGGGAGAGGTACGGGTCGTGGCGGAGCCTGCCGAGGAACTCCGTCCGCACGGGGTCGCGGGCGATCAGCTCGCCCTCGGCGTCGCCCTCGGGCGCGGGGTGCCAGGCGCGGGCGCCGTCGTTGCGCAGGTGCTCGTGGCAGAGCGTGATCCCGAGGTCGTCTGCGGACACCGGGCCGAGCACGGTCGTCACGGCCGCGGGCCGGGCTGAGGACGTCATTTCCGTATCGCTCCGAACTTCGCCCACACCTTGCTGTTGGCGAAGATGGCCAGCAGCAGGATGCCGCCCTGGACGATCTGCACGTAGAACGGCGAGACGTGGAGCAGCACCAGGCCGTTGGCGATCACGCCGAGCGTGAGCGCGCCGAGGATCGTGCCGAGCATGCTCGCCCGGCCGCCGAAGAGGCTGGTGCCGCCGAGCACGACGGCCGTGATGACCTCCAGCTCGAAGCCGCTGCCGGCGTTGGACGAGCCGGAGCTGAGGCGGGTGGCGATCAGCACGCCCGCGACCGCCGCCGCCAGACCGGTGAGCACGTAGACGGTCAGCCCGACCTTGCGCGTGTTCACACCGGTGCGGCGCAGCGACTCGCCGTTGGAGCCGAGGCCGATGACGTAGCGGCCGAACGGCGTCCGGGTGAGGACGAGCCAGCCGACGAGCGCGACGACCACGGCGAGGATGGCCGGGACGGGCACCCCGGCGATGCGGCCCTGGCCGATCTGGACGATCCAGAGGTCGCCGTCGATGGGGGTCGAGTAGCCCTCGGTGGCGCGCAGCGCCGTACCCCGCATGATCGACAGCATCGCGAGCGTGACGATGAACGGCGGGATGTTCTGGTAGGAGGAGAACCATCCGTTCACGAACCCGATCAGCGCGCCGAGCGCGAGGATCGCGACCAGGGCGAGGGTGGGGTTCCACCCGTGCTGCAGCACGATCGCGAGCAGCGACCCGGACAGCGCGACGGTGGAGCCGACCGACAGGTCGATGCCGGAGGTGCTGATCACGAAGGTCATCGCGGTCGCGACGACCAGCGTGGGGGCGATCTGCCGCAACAGGTTGAGCAGGTTGCCCGTCGTGGCGAACCGGTCGGCGGAGAACGCGAAGAAGATCAGCAGGACCACCAGCACGACCGCGATCGCGATCGTCTGCGCGTGCCGGCCGATGTGGGCGTTGGCCCGGGCCGACCTGGTGGTGACGACCCGCTGGCTGGTGACGGTCACCGTCGCCTCCCCTCCTTCTCTCCCTCGTCGTGGGCGACGATCTCGGACACGAGCCGTTCGAGGCTCGTGTTCTGGGCGTCCAGGTCGGCCCTGAGCGTGCCCTCGTACATGACGCACAGCCGGTCGCAGACCCGGAAGAGGTCCTGCAGACGGTGCGTGATGAGGATCACCGAGACGCCCTGGGCCGAGACGGTCTTGATCAGTTCGAGGACGGTCTCGACCTCGGCGACGGCGAGCGCCGCCGTCGGCTCGTCGAGGATGAGCAGCTTGGGCCCGAAGGTCACCGCCCGGGCGATGGCCACCGCCTGCCGCTGCCCGCCGGACAGCCCTCCGACGGGGATGTCCGTCAGCGGGATCCGGATGTTCAGGGCGTCCAGGTGGCGACGGGCGTCCGCGTGCATCTTGCGTACGTCGAGCATCATCCCGCCGGCCTTGCGCGGCTCCCTGCCGAGGAACAGGTTCCCGGCGACGTCGATGTCGTCGCAGAGCGCGAGGTCCTGGTAGACCATCTCGATGCCCAGCTCGCGGGCATCCCTGGGGCTGGCGAAGGCGACCGGCCGGCCGTCGAAGACGATCTCGCCGGAGTCCGGCACGACGGCGCCGGCCAGCACCTTCATGAGGGTGGACTTGCCGGCCGCGTTGTCGCCGACGAGCCCCACCACCTCTCCAGGGCCGACGCGCAGCGTCACGCCACGCAGCGCGTCGACCATTCCGTAGCGCTTGCGGATGTCGCGCATGACCACCCGGTCAACGCGACCCGCCTCTTGGTCCGTCATGCGAGTCCCTTCGCCGCTCACTTGAACGTGGCGCGGTACGGGTCGACGTTGTCCTTGGTCACGATCGTCACGGGCACGTCGATCTTCTTCTTCGCCTGGGCGCCGCCGACCAGGGCCTTGGCCTCCTTGACGGCCTCGTAGCCCTCGGTCTTCGGGTCCTGCTGGACCACACCGGCGACGAACCCCTCGTCGATGCCGTTGATGGCCTCCTTGGTCAGGTCCCAGCCGAAAACCTTGACCCGGTCGGCCGCGTTCTGCGACTTCACCGCGGCGACCGTGCCGAGCAGGGCCGGCTCGCCCGTGGCGTACACGATGTTCATGTCGGAGCGGGAGGTGAGCAGGTTCTCCGCGGCCGTCATCGCGGCCTCCTGCTTGTTCTGCCCGTCGACGGTCTGCACGATCTTGGCGCCCGCGGCCTCGACGGTCTTGTTGAAGTCGTCCTTGCGGATGTTCTGGATGAAGGAGTTCAGGGCGCCCACCACGCCGATCTTCGGCGCGGTCACGCCCTGCGCCTGGGCCCACTTGTTGACGAAGTCGCCCGCCTGCTTGGCCGCCGCCGCGTTGTCCACGCCCACCTGGGTGTCCACGGCGGGCGAGTCGACGATCGCGTCCACGGCGACGACCTTCAGCCCGGCGTCCTTGGCGATCTTCACGGCGGGCTTGATGCCCTCGACGTCGATGGCGACCACGATGACCGCGTCGAACTGCTGCTGGACGAAGTTGTCGATGGCCTCGTTCTGCTTGGCCGGGTCGTCGTTGGCGTTGAAGATCGTGAGATCGACGTTCGCCTCCTTCGCCGCCTGCTGCGCGCCGGCGTTCATCTCGTTGAAGAAGATCGCCTGCTGGTTGATCTGGACGAGCCCGACCCGCGGCCGGTCTCCGCCGGAGCCTCCGGAAGAGCCGGAGTCGTCCGAACCGCCACAGGCCGCCGCCAGCAGGCCGGTGGCCAGGATCGTCGTCGCCGCTGTCAGGCGGATGAGCCTCGTGGATCGCGCCATGAGAGATGGAGCCTTTCGGGGGGGCCGGGAAGGAGTGAGATCGATTGGGTAATCGATTACCCGAGTTTCGGGCATGCTAGTGGGCCTAAAAAAGCACCGTCAAGGGTGCGTTTTCCTCACAGAACCTCTATCGTTCCGTGTGATCCTGGCGTCGCGATGGTCGAGAAGGTCGATCGTTGGCAAAGATCAAGGGAAATCGATTACACGATGGGCGTGACGATTCACGACGTGGCACGAGCGGCCGGCGTCTCCGTGGCCTCGGCCTCCCGTGCCCTCTCGGGGCGGCGCAAGGTCACGCCCGAGATCGCCGAGCGGGTGGCGCGCGCCGCCGCCGAACTCGGTTACCAGCCGAACGCGGTCGCCAAGGCGCTGCGCGACCAGACCACCGGCACCATCGGCATGGTCGTCCCGGGCATCGGCAACCCGTTCTTCACCACGATCGTCGAGGCCGTGGAGCGTGAGCTGCAGAACTCCGGCACCGACCTGCTGCTGTGCGCGTCACAGTACAGTCCCCAGGTCGAGGCCCGGAGGCTGGAGACCCTGCTGGCCCGGCGCGTGGACGGGCTGATCATCAGCCCGTGCGACATCGAGGCCAGCGTCCCCGCGGTGCTGGACGCGGCCCGCCGGGTGCCGCTGGTGCAGGTCGACCGCTACATCGAGGGCGGCGGGGCCGACTGGGTGGGCGTGGACGACGAGGCCGGGCTGGCCCTCGCGGTCGAGCACGTGATCGCGGGCGGGGCCCGCTCCGTGGTCTTCGCGGGCAGCCGCCTGGAGAGCTCCTCCGCCCGGTTGCGGCTCAGCGGGTTCGAACGCACCGCCGCTCGGGCCGGCGTGGAGGTCCTGCCGCCGCTGCTCGGCGAGTTCACCCTCGAATGGGGCGTCGAGGCCGGGCGCAGGCTGCTCGACGCCGGCCGGCTGCCGGACGCGGTCGTCTGCGCGAACGACGAGATCGCGGTGGGCCTGGTGCGGTCGCTGCGGTTCGGCGGGGCGCGCGTCCCCGAGGACGTGGCGGTGGTCGGGTTCGACGACGTGGGACACGCGACGATGTGCGACCCGCCGCTCAGCACCGTGCGCCAGCCGGTGGAGGAGATGGCGGCGGAGGCCGTACGCCTGCTCGGGCAGGTCAAGGCCGGCGACCCCCGGCCCGCGCAGCGCATCGCCATCGCTCCCCGGCTCGTCGTACGGCAGACCAGCCGACCGGTGGCGGCCGGCGTCGCAGAGTAGGTGAGGGAAGGAGTCCGCGTGAACGAGGCGGTCGAACTGGCACGCGAGCTGATCAGGATCGACTCGGTGGGCGGGGGCGAGGCCGCGGTGGCCGGCCCGCTCGCGAGACGGCTGTCGGACGCCGGTTTCGCGGTGCGCGCGCACGAGCACGCGCCCGGCCGCACCGGGCTGGTCGCCCGCTGGGGGACGGGCGAGCCGGTGACGCTGACCGGGCACCTCGACACGGTGCCGCTGGGCGGGCAGGCGTGGCGGCACGCGCCGCACGGCGCGGAGATCGACGGCGACCGCCTGTACGGGCGTGGTTCGAGCGACATGAAGGCCGGCGTCGCCGCGCTGGTGATCGCCGCCGAGCGGCACGTGCGCCGCACCGGGCCGAAGGTCGCCCTGGAGATGGTCTTCACCGTGGGCGAGGAGACCGGCTGCGAGGGCGCGGCCGGCATGGTGGCCGAGGGCCTGGTGGGCCGGTCGCGCGCCCTGCTGGTGGCCGAGCGACCGCCAACCGGGTGCTGCTCGGGCACAAGGGCGCGCTCTGGCTGGAGGCCACCACGCGAGGCACGACGGCGCACGGTTCGATGCCGCATCTGGGCGACAACGCGATCTACAAGCTCGCCCGCGTGATCGGCGCCGTCGAGACGTTCGACACCGGGGTGCCGGACCACCCCTGGCTCGGCCCGTCCACGGTGAACGTGGGAACGGTGCGCGGCGGGATCAACGTGAACTCCGTGCCCGACCTGGCCGCCGCGACCATCGACCTGCGCACCGTCGCCGGCCAGGACCACGGACGGCTCCGCGAGCGGTTGCAGGCCGTGCTCGGTGACGAGGCGACCCTCGACGTGCTCGTGGACCTGCCCGCGATCTGGACGGACCCGGACGACCCCTTCGTACGGGCCCTGGTCGAGGCGGGGGCGGGCGCGCCCGGCGACCGGCCGGCGGCCAGCTACTTCACCGACGCCTCGGTTCTCGCCGCCGCCTGCGGCGGTGCGCCCACGGTCATCTGCGGCCCGGGTGAGCCCGAGCAGGCGCACGTCACCGACGAGTACTGCCTGGTCCACCGGATCGAGGAGGCCGTCGAGATCTACACCGCCGCCCTCGGGCGGTTCGCCTGACCAGGTGACGGCCGGACGCATCGGACGCCGCCGCCTGGCCGGGCCTGACGCCGCACGGATCCGTCGTCGTCGAGAGCGGCATCCCGCGGTCCGGCCGCGTACGTCACCGCCAGAGTCGCCCCACAACCGTCCACGGCGGGCATTGGACGGTTATCGTCGGATTGTGGCAAGGCGATCATCAGACTGCCGGTGACCCGAGGAGGTCGCGTGCGCGACATGTCCCCGCCCCTGCACATGCGACGGGACGGATTCCATCCCGCCCCCGAGCTCTCCGCACTGCGGAACGACGAGGGGGTCTCCCGGATCCGCACCGTGTTCGGCACCGACGCCTGGCTGGTCACCAGGTTCGAGGATGTCCGTACGGTGCTGAGCCATCCCGAGCTGTACAGCAACGCGCTCGTGCCTCCGCTCCGGCCGCCCGGCGCCCCGCCGCCCAGCGCGGAGGAGGTCGCCGAGATGCGCGCCGGCAACCTGCTCGGCTCCGACCCGCCCGAGCACACCCGGCTGCGCCGGATGCTCACGCCCCAGTTCACCGTCCGCCGGATGCGCCGGCTGGAGCCCAGAGTCCAGCAGATCGTCGACGACCATCTGGACGCCATGGAGCGCGGCGGACCGCCCGCCGATCTGGTGACGGATTTCGCCCTCCCGGTTCCCTCCCTGGTGATCTGCGAACTGCTGGGCGTGCCGTACGCCGACCGGGCCGGCTTCCAGGACACGTCCAAGCGGATCCTGGACGTGTCCCTGTCTCCGGACGAACGCGCGGCCGCGGCGTCGGAGGCCCGGGCGTACATCGCAGGCCTGATCAAGACGATCCGGAAGGATCCCGGTGAGGACCTGCTCGGGATGCTCGTACGCGACCACGGCGATGAGTTGAGCGACGCCGAACTCTCCGGCATCGGCAGCCTGCTGCTGCTCGCCGGGCACGAGACCACGGCCAACATGCTGTCTTTGGGCACACTCGCCCTGCTGCGGCACCCCGGCCAGCTCACGCTGCTGCGCGACGAGCCGGACCGCGTGGACGCCGCCATCGAGGAACTGCTGCGGTGGCTGAGCATCGTGCATTCCGGCACGGTCAAGATGACCACGACCGAGGTCCGGCTGGGTGGTCGGACCCTCGGCCCCGGCGAGACCGTGATCTGCTCCCTTCCCGCCGCCAACCGCGACCCGGGGCTGGTCTCGAACCCGGACGACCTGGACATCCGCCGCGATGTCATCGGGCACGTCGCATTCGGACACGGCATCCATCACTGTCTCGGCGCTCCCCTGGCCCGCATGGAGATGCGGATCGCGTTCCCCGCCCTGCTGCGCCGGTTCCCGGGCCTGCGGCCGGCGGGCGAGCCCCTGTTCCGCTCCTTCACCGTCGTGCACGGCCTGACCACGATGCCGGTCACCTGGTAGGCGTCCCGCCCAGGTAGTCGCCTTCATCGGCACCCGCGTGGCCCGGTGCACCGTGGCCCGGCTGATGAAGCGCCTGGGGTTGCACGGTGCGGTCCGCGGCGACCACAAGCGGCCCACCACGATCGCCGAAGCCCTCACCGAGCGGCCCGCCGATCTGGTCAAGCGCGACTTCACCGTCTCCGCCCCGAACCGGCTGTGAGTCGCCGACCTGACCTACATCCCACCGCGTCGGGGTTCGTCTACCCGGCGCTGGTTATCAACGCGTACTCGCGCATGATCGTCGGCTGGCGTCTAGCCGATCACCTGCGTACTGGACGCCCTGGAGATGGCCATCTGGCGACGCGGCGACGACTACACCGAACGCCTCGCCGACGCCGGCGCGGTCTGCTCGGTCGGCTCCCGTGGGGACAGGTACGACAACGCCCTAGCCGAAAGCATCATCGGGCTGTACAAGACCGACCTGATCCACCGGCGCCGGCCCTGGAACGGCCTGGACGACGTCGAGATCGCCACCATGGAATGGGTCGACTGGTACAACAACCGCCGACTCCACAGCGCCTGCAACGACCCCCCACCAGCCGAATTCGAGACCCGCTACCCAACACAGATCGACCCGGATATCCTCACCCCAGCCAGCTAACCCGGCCTCCACGAAACTCGGCGCGGTTCAGGATGCCCGGGCCGTGGGCGATGGCGGGACCCAAGGCTCGTCGGAGTTTCCTCCTGCTTGCAGGTAGCGCGCCGCCTGGCTGCAGCGCCGTCAAAGCCGCCAGCCGTAGATGACGGAGGTGAACGCGCGGTTCTCCTCGTAGTTCGGACCGGGCCGCCGCGGCAAGGCCATCCCGATGTCCGCCGCCAGGCGACTGGGACCTGTTCATCGACTGGATCCTCGCCGACCGGTACACGCGCGACACACCGGCGCACGCTCAGGCTCCGTCCCTCCGCCTGCCTTACGCGGCCAACCTCATGGTCGTTGCCATGCAGCACTCGAAAGAGCCTGAGTATGATTCCGGGTATGAGCGGAGACCGGAAGGCGCGGATAACCATCACCGTGGACCCCGACGTCCTCGAATATGCCGAGCATCTCGTCGCCACCGGCAAGGCCACCAGCGTGGCCGCCGTCTTCAACGACGCCATCGCGGAAAAGCGCATCACTGACCAGCGTGCACTTGCCCTGCTGCGCGAACGCGCCCGGCAGGCCGACCCGGCGCGGGTGGCTCGCATGATGCGACACGTCAACCGCCAGCTCGCCGAACACGGGTTCCCGGCGGCACCAGGTGAGTGATTTCACTGCCACTCCGTACATCCTCGACACCAGCGTTCTCGCCGACGTCGCCCGCGGAGACGCCGACCTGATCGGCCTCCTGCAGGACTTCGACCGGGCAAGGCAACCGCTCATCGTCCCCGCGCTGGCCGCCGCCGGGGCGCTCCTCGACGGCCGCGGCACGCCGGACGCCCAGGCACTGCTCGCCGGCCTGGCCGCGTTCGAGCACGCTATTGTCGCCCCGCTGGACGGCATCGCCCAATCCGCCAAGCTTGTCGACACGATGTCCATCACCGGGCTCGACATCTATGACGCCCACGCCGCCGCCATCGCGGACGTGTCGGTCTGCCCGATCCTCACCCTGGACAGCGACAAATGGCAGCAGCCGTCCCACGCTCTGGACAGCCCCCTGCACGTCATCGAGATCGCCGACCCCGACGAATAGCAGCCGACCTGCTCGGCTACCTATTGCACGACCGCGCCCGATCGTACGACTCCCGCCGCCCAGGAGAGTCGTAAGCATGGTTTATGCATATCTTGCTTTGCTGAACGCCTCGTGTTCAGCGACGCTGAAGGTCTCCACGGGGAACCCACCGGTCTTTCGCTTCTGATCGACAGTGCGTGGGGCCACCTGCGGTGGCGGTATCTGAGCCAGGCGACCAGCGTGCTGTGCACGAACTCCGTCAGATGCTGCCGGTGTCCGCCGATCGTGAGGCGCCGGCGGGCCGGGTCGATCTCGTCGAGGGTGAGCTCGCGGATCGCCTTGGCGCGGGCGGCGTAGACGGCGGCCAGGGCGATGACCAGCCGCTGGCCTGGTGTCGCCGCGACGTGCTTGACCGCGGTGATCTGTTCGTCGGTCATCGACAGGAACGCGCGCCGTGGTGCTTGTCCGGCGCTGAGCCGGCGGGTCGGGTCGGCGAAGATCAGGCGGCGGCGTTTGGCGAACTGGAACAGTGACCGTAGCGAGGTGAAGGTGCCGGCCAGCAGGTGCCCCGGTCAGAGCGTGCAACACGGCGGACACGTCGTCCTCGGTGACCTCGCGGAGGCGGGCGCGGGTGGGGGCCCAGGCGAGCAGATGCGGTCGGACGCGCCCGAAGTAGGCATACAGCGTCGCGTGTGACCGTGGCCGGGCGCGCTCGTCGCCCTCCAGCAGGACAAGCAGCCAGGCGCGGACCTCCTCCCGATAGCCCGCCGGGAGCGCGAGCACAGTTGCGTAGTGAGTACTCACTACATACCATTGCGGTGTGAGTTCAGATGAGGCATCGCGGAAACGGGCGCCACGGCGCAGTGTCGAGGAACGGCGAGCGATGGTGGTTCAGGCAGCCATCCCGCTGCTGGTGGAGATCGGGCCATCCGTGACGACGCTGCAGATCGCGCGCGCCGCAGGGATCAGTGAGCCGACGATCTTCCGAGCGTTCACGGACAAGAACGAATTGCTGGCGGCCTGCCTTGCCCACGTCTCCGATCCGGGCCACGTCGTGCAGGCGTTGGAGGCGATCGAGCCGACGACGCCCCTGCCGGAGCGTCTGGTCGCGGTCATCGAGACCATTCGCGCACAAGGAGAGCGGACCGGGGCGGTCGCGAACGCGGTACGCCTGGCCGGGGCGGCCCGGCCACGAAGCCACGAGTCCATGTCGGAGGAGGAACGGGACCGGCTGTCTGAGAGTCGGAACTCCTCCTACGCCAGCCTGCACGCCGCAGTTGCCGCCGTCTTCGAACCCGACGCGGACGCGTTGCGCCTGCCGGTCGAGGACGTGGCCACGCTCGTGCTGGCCGTCGTGATGGCCCTGGGCCGAGGCGGCAGCTGGGACACCGGGATCGCAAGCATCACCACCGACGGGCTGGCCGACCTCATCCTCCACGGCATCACAACACACCACCCGCCGTCCGCCGCCGCCCCCTCACCGGGGGACTAGCGCATCATGATCACTGCTGTCCGAGTGCCCGCCATCGCCCGGGATCGACATTTCCTCGCCCTATGGACAGCGCACAGCGTCTCGACCCTCGGCGACGCCCTGACCACACTGACCCTGATCCTGCTGATCACCGAACGGACCCACTCGGTCGCTGCCGTCGGCGGGCTAACCGTCATCATCGCCGTGCCCAGCATCGTGATCGGCCTGGTCTCCGGGGTCTATGTCGACCGTCACAACCGCCGCCGGACCATGATCGTCGCCGACGCCTCCCGAGCGGTCCTGCTGGCCGCCCTCGCGATACTCACTCTCGCATCACCCGCCCTGCCCGCGCTCTATCTCATCGCATTACTCCAAGCGAGCGTGGGCACCTTCTTCAACCCCGCACGCGCCGGCCTGATGCAGATGATCGTGCCCGCCGACGAGCAGGTGCGCGCCAACTCGCTCATCCAGACCACCACGGTGATCGACGAACTGGTCGGCACGACCCTCGCCGGCGTCCTGGTGGCCAGTTCGCACACCTACTGGATCGCCTTCACGATCGACGCGGCGACCTTCGCGCTGTCGGGCGTCCTCATCGCGACGATCCGAGGCATCCACAGCCCGCCTCCCGAACAGCGACAGACGACCTGGACAGCGATCGTCGACGGTATGCGCGCCGTCCGCTCCTCGCCCGCTCTCCGCGCGCTACTCCTGGTGTTTGGTGCACTCACCTTCGCGCTCAGCCCGATGGCCGTGCTGCTTGCCCCCTACATCGTCGACACCCTGCACCTCTCCACCGGATGGATCGGTGTGATCCAAGCCGGCGACACCGCAGGCAACATCGTCGGCGGAACACTCGCCGCTGTAACCGCCAGACACCTCAAGCCGCGCGGCCTGATCATCGCAGGAATGATGACGCTCGCGGCCTTGATCGCGTCGCTGACATGGGCTACCACAGTGGCCGCCCTCCTTATCGCCTACGTCGTGTTCGGCCTGCTCACCGTCACGATCCAAACGGGGATCGGGGCCCTGACCCAGACAGAGGTGGACAACGCTCTGATGGGCCGGTTCATCGGGCTGATGTCGATCACCCCTGGCGCCATATCCGTGCTCGCCATGACCTTCGTCGGTTCACTGGGTGCCGCAGTGGGCATACGGACCGTCTTCCTCATCAGCGGCGGCAGTCTCGCCTTGGGCACAACCCTGGCCTGGCGTCAATTCCACCGCGCCACCCGGCAGGGCGCACAGCCACGGGCTCGAGAACGGCGACCCCTGACGTGACCGGACGCCGGACACTGGATGAGCCCCAACCGCGTCGCGCGTCGATCCACAGGTCTTGGCAATTTCTCATGGTGGCCAGCTACATCAATCATCAGACGGCTCTGGCCGGACACGTTGAGCAGGAATCCCGGCAGCAGCCGGAGGTCCCTGCTCACCTTGACCGACACCCCTCTCCTGCCGAACTGTCATATAGGCGAGCCGAGCGCTTACGGCGGCCATGAATCATCGCCGAACCGATCCATTGGGCGCTCGGTTGGCGCGTCGTCCCCGGCGGGGCTCGTCCCCTGACACGTGGTCGCTTGAATCCGGTATTCGCAGCGCCGAAAACTTTTCGGACCTGTGGAAATTCCGGGCGCCCTGTCTGAAACTTTCCATGCGCGGGCCGCGTTTTTCCACGTTCTCCGCGAATCTCGGCGCGAGCCATTGACAGCGCCGTTTGCATTCATCACCGTACGCGGTTGTTAGCGTTCACAACTTCGTGGTCCGCGCGCCCGGGAGCGCATTCCTGGATGTTTCCGGGCGGTCGCGGTCGAACCGCGAAGTCGTGAACAACGGCGTCCGCAATGGAGGCATCAGATGCAGCAACGGCGATTACGCGCAGTCCTGACCCCCCTGGCCCTGGCCGCCTGCCTGACCGGCGCCGCCGCGGGGACCACGGTCGCGGCACACGCCGCCTCGGCCGCCTGCCAGGTCACCTACACCGTCGGTTCGCAGTGGAACGGCGGGTTCAGCGCCAACGTCGCGATCACGAACCTCGGTGATCCGGTCTCGGCCTGGACCCTGCGCTGGACCTTCGGCGCGGGGCAGACCGTCGGGCAGGCGTGGAACGCGAACGTGACACAGAGCGGCAGTGCCGTGACCGCCGCCAACGTGGGCTGGAACGGCTCCCTGGCGACGGGCGCGAGCACCTCGTTCGGGTTCAACGGCAGCTGGAACAACACCAGCAACCCGGTGCCTGCCGGGTTCACGCTCAACGGCGTCGCCTGCACGGGCGGGACGACCGCCTCCCCCAGCGCGAGCCCGTCGGCGTCGCCTTCCAAGTCACCGTCTCCGTCGGCGTCACCCTCCAGGCCACCGTCGCCGTCGCCGTCCGCGTCGCCGTCCCCCGCCACTCCCCCGGCGCGTACGGTGCGGGTCTTCTGGCTCAAGCCCTCCGACGTGGCGTACGACCAGCGATACCCGGACGGCATGGCCAAGGTCCTCCAGGAGGCGCAGCGCTTTTTCAAGCAGGAGCTGGGCAAGACGTTCACGCTGAACAGCCCGGTCGCCGAGGTCGTCAACGGCGACCAGCCGCGCAGCTGGTACGAGAACACCCCCAAGTGCGGTGACAAGTACTGGTGGGCGGTGTGCAACATGCAGGAGGAACTACGCCGCAAGTTCGGCCTCGGCGCGCCCGACAGCCGGTGGATCAACGTCGGCGAGGTCAGCGCCGAAGGCGACGGCGCGGGTGGCGGCGGCGGCAACGGATGGGTGATCCTCAGCGGCCACGACGCCGACGGCGCGGCCGGCCTCAACGGCCCGATGAACCGGTGGTACGGCGGCATTGTGCACGAACTGGGCCACGCGTTCGGCCTTCCCGACGCCACGTCCACCGACGGAACGTGCATGTCGGCGTCCCTCTACGACTACCCGAACTGTCACTTCAGTCAGGCGCAGAAGAACGCCATTCTCAACGGCCCGTACGGAAGCTTCCTCTCCTGAGGCTCCCAGCGGGCGGCGCGACCGGCGGTCGCGCCGCCCGCGACGGCGTTCGATTAGCGGCACCGGCCGCGTTTCCTTTCGGGAGGCCGAAACAAAATCCGGTCCCTGTGGAAAATGAAATTTACAACACGGGTTCCACGTTTTCCCGGCTTCTGTGGTCGCGCTCTTTCCAGGAATCCCGTGCGATGCCTATTGTTGCGTGCCCCTTTCCCCTCGACCAAAAAGGACATGGTGATGCGACCGACTCGGCTCTTCCTGGGGATGGTGTCCGTCCTCGTCCTGGGCACCACGCTCGCGTTCGGAACGGCGCCCCCCGCCGGGGCCGCCGTCGCCTGCACGGTGACGTACGGCACCAACGACTGGGCGGCGGGCTCCGGCGGGGGCGGCTTCACCGCCTCCGTCACCATCCAGAACCTGGGCGACCCGGTGAACGGCTGGACGCTCGGCTTCACCTTCCCGAGCAGTGGTCAGAAGGTGACCGAGGGCTGGTCGGCGACCTGGTCGCAGAGCGGGCAGAACGTCACCGCCAAGAGCCTGGACTGGAACGCCGCCCTGGCCAGGGGCTCGTCGGTGAGCCTCGGCTTCAACGGCACGTGGTCGGGGAGCAATCCGAAGCCGTCGGCGTTCACCCTCAACGGCGCGGCCTGCACCGGCGTCGCGCAGTCCCCCACCCCCAGCGGCACGCCCAGCCCGTCCGTCACGCCGAGCCGCACCCCCTCGCCGTCCCCGTCACCCACGCCGACCCGCTCGCCCAGCCCCTCACCCACGCCGAGTCCGGGCGGGAACGCCTGGAATCCGCCGGCCAACCTCGTCACCCCGCTCAACGAGGTGTGGCGGCACGAGGAGACGACGTACACCGACCTCTACGGGTTCAAGAACTACATCTGGGACCAGATCATGGCGGGCCGCGGGAGCATCAACTACTGCGTCCGGTGGGACTCCTCCGCCACCGTGTCGGCCTCCCTGCGCGACCGCATCCAGGCGAGCCTCGCCCGCTCGTTCAACAAGTGGATCGACCAGCTCGAAGGCTGGAACGGCTGGCCGTATCCGGACGTGAACGTGAAGGTCGTCGGCTGGGCCGTACGGGACCGGAGCCAGTTGCAGTGGACCGACAACTCGGTCGACGTCTACGTGGGTGACATCAACGAGGGCGCGCCGCAGTGCAGCCCGCCCTGCGGCCGGTTCTTCCACCAGAACGGCGACTACTCCGGCTGCCCGGGCGGCGCGGCGCACCACTACGACATGTCCCTGTGGCTCACCGCGGGCATGACCGGCGGCGCGGGCGGCGACTGGGGCCAGCGGATCGGCAGCGAGTATTACGTGGGCGCGCTCGACAGCGAGAACATCCACATCCTCCTGCACGAGATAGGCCACGGGTTCGGGCTCGACGACTTCTACGACTGGACGCCGACCGGCGTGTGCTGCTTCATCATGAACGCCGGCTCCGCGACGCAGATCACCGAGTTCGACAAGTGGATGCTGCGCGACTGGTGGCGCCACCTCAAGAGCCGCTACGGCTACTGACGCCGTCCGATTGCCGAGGGACGGAAGCGGCCCTCCCGTCCCTCGGGCCGGGGGCCGGTCAGGCCCGTGGGGTGGCGAGGAGTTCCCGAGCCAGCCGCACCGCGCCGTCCACCGGGTCGGCATCGAGCAGCATGAGGGGGAGATCCGGGTGGCTCTTGCCCAGCGCGTCGGCCAGGGCGGTGAACAGCCGGGGTTGCGTGGTGAGCACCCCACCCGCCGCGACCACCGCCGTGGCGGACGCCCCACGGGAGACCAGCGTCTCGACCAGCTTCGCCAGCGCCCGTCCCCCCTCCTCGATGACCTGCAGCGCGACGCCCGACCCCTCCTGCGCCGCCCGGAAGACGACGGGAGCGTGACGGCCCCACTCCTCCGCACTGGGCGAGCGGGTCAGCGCGTGCGACAGCCCCGGCACCTCGTCGGTGTGGAAGGCCGCGAGCAGGCCCCGCGCCAGCTCGTCCGGCGGGAGGCCGGCGTCGTGCCGCAGGCAGGTGGCGCGCACGGCCTCGCGGACGAGCCCGGCGGCCGATCCCTCGTCGCCGAGCGCCCATCCCCAGCCCCCGGCGAGAAGCGGCTCGCCGTCGGGACCCGTGCCCGCGGCGACCGATCCCGTGCCGGCGATCACGCCGATCGCCCCCGGGACGCCGGCCGCGTACGGCAGGAGGTGGGCGTCGTTGACCACCCGCACCGGGACCGCGAGCCGCGCGCTCAGCAGGTCGCGCAACCTCCGGCACAGGGACGCGCTGTCGCATCCGTGCGCGCCCACGCCCAGGGCGTCGAACGGCACTCCCCACTCGCGCAGGTCCGACACCAGCCATTCGGCCAGGTCGTCCATGTCCGAGCCCAGGTCGCTGGGCACGATGCGGTCCGCGACGTGGCCCTCCTCCCCGGCCGCACGCCAGTGGGTCTTCGTCCCGCCCACGTCGACGCCGACGGCGATGCGGCTCATGCGGTCTCCGCGGCGAGGGTGTCCACCTTCGTGTCGTCCATCGAGAACAGGAACTCGCCCACCGGAACGTTCCGCGCGGCGGCCACCTTGACGACGAGCCGCTGGAGCACGGCGTTCTCGACGATCGCGCGGGCCACCGGGGCGAGGCGCGGGATCTCCACGTGCGGGACCTGCGCCGCGCACGGGCCCACGTAGAGAACCCGGTGGCCGGCCTCGGCCAGTTGCAGGGCCAGCGCCGCCTCGCGCTCGTCCCCGACGACGATGTGCGCGGTGCGGCCGGCCGACTCCATCGGCCCGTGGAGATACTGCCGGGTCTCGTACGCGGTGGCGGGAAGCCGGCAGGCCTCGCGCAGCATCAGCGCGCCCTCCTCGGCGGCGGTCAGCGACGCCCCGGCTCCGACGACGTCGGCGGCGACGCTCCCCGCGACGTCCTCGACGAGGGCGTCCACGGTGTCCTCGGCCCGCCCGGCGGTCTCGTCCAGGTGGTCCGCCAGCGACCGCCAGACGTCGGCCGGCCCGCCGAGCGCCCACGTGTCGGCCAGCATCCCGAGCGCGGCGAGCGTGACGGTGAAACCGGAGGTGGACACCTTGGAATCGGGGACCGTCCCGCAGCTCAGCACGGTGCCCGCCAGTTCGGCCAGCGGAGACTCGGCGATGTTGACGACGGCCAGCCGCCGCGCCGCCTCCACCTCCCGGAGGGCGTCGATCGTCTCCGCGCTGCGTCCCGACTGGGACACCCCCGCCACCAGGTCGACGTCGGCGGCCGGGACGGACGCCGGGATCTCCCCGTATCCGGCCCTGCTCGCCCAGATGCCGTACGCGCGCAGTTGGTGCACGCAGGCCGCGAGCGCGGCGTGGCTGGCGCCCATGGCCACGAACAGCGGGCGGCGCGGCGCGGGCCAGGAGCCGGTGAGCTGCTCGCGCAGGGTGCGCACCGCGGAGGCCAGCGCCTCGGGCTGCCGGTCGAGCGCGTCGGACATGGAGATGTCGTGGGACATCGAACCTTCTCTCACAAGCGAGGGTTACTTGACGGCACCCGCGGCCAGTCCGCGGGTGATGTGCTTCTGGAAGATGAGCGCGATGAGCACCGGCGGCACGGCGGCGAGCAGGCCGCCCGCGGCCATCAGGCCGAAGTCGAGGCTGTAGCGGCCGGTGAACTCGGCCAGCGCCACGGGAACCGTCTTCGACGCCGGGGACGAGGTGAAGATGAGCGCGTAGAAGAACTCGTCCCACGCCATGAGGAACGCCAGGAGCCCGGCCGAGATCAGGCCCGGACGCGCCACCGGCAGCACCACCCGGATCAGCGCGCCGACCCGGCCGCACCCGTCGATGCGGGCGGCCTCCTCGAGTTCCGCCGGCAGGGCCCGGAAGTAGCCGGACAGCAGCCACAGGACGAAGGGCGTGGTGAAGGAGCAGTAGACCACGACGAGCGAGGTCCGCGTGTCGAGCAGGCCGAGCGCGGCGCCGGTCATGTACATGGGCACCACGAGGGCCAGCGGCGGCATCATGTACGTCAACATGAAGACGAACAGCACCAGCCTGCGCCCGGGGAACCGCAGCCGCGCGAACGCGTAGGCGCCGAGCACGCCGGTCACCAGGCTCACCGCGACGCTGCACCCGGCGACGACCAGCGAGTTGACCAGGGCCACCCGGAAGTCGCCGGCGACCCCGCCCGCCGCCTGGGTGAAGATCGCCGCGTAGCGGTCCAGCGTGGGCGAGTCCGGCCACAGGTCGGGCGGCTTGCCGAGCAGGCCGGCCTGCGGCGACACGCTGGCGAGCAGCAGCAGGGCGAACGGCCCGAGGACGACGACGGCCAGCAGCGCGCCGCACAGGTACATCGCGGGGCGGTAGAAGCGAGAGGGTCTCACGCCGTTCCCCCCGAGTCGGTACGGAGCATGCGCAGATACACCAGCGACAGCACGAAGATGAACAGCACGGTGAGGTAGGCGGCCGCGGAGCCGAGGCTGAACTCCTGGTTGGAGAACGCCTGCAGGTAGGTGTAGAAGGCGATCGTGGTGGTCCCGGAGTCGGGGCCGCCCCTGGTCATGATGTAGATGATGTCGAAGACCTTGAACGCCTCGATGGTGCGCAGCACCAGGACGACCGCGATGGCCGGTTTGAGCATCGGGATCGTGATGGACAGGAACCGGCGCACCGCCCCTGCGCCGTCCATGGCCGCCGCCTCGTAGACGTCGTCGCCGATGGTCTGCATCGAGGCGAGCAGCAGGATCGCCACCAGGGGCGTGGTCTTCCAGGCGTCGACCAGCGCGACCACGAACAGCGCCTGCGTCGGGCCGCCGATCCAGTCCTTGTAGGAGTCGAGCAGGCCGAGGTGCATGAGGAGGCCGTTGAGCGCGCCGTACTCGGGGTGGAGGATCCACCGCCACATGTTGGCGCTGACGATGGTGGGCAGCGCCCAGGCCAGGACCACCAGGCTGCGGAAGAACCACTGACCGCGGATGCGCTGGTTGAGGAACTGCGCGAGCAGCAGGCCGACCACGAGTTCCACCGCCGTGGAGAAGACGGTGAACACCGCGGTGCGCCACACCGTGGCCCAGAACTCCGAGTTGGACAGCAGCGCCGTGTAGTTCGACAGCCCGGAGAACGTGAACTCGGTCTGCAGCGCCGAGGTGGCGTCGACGAGGCTGAGCACCAGCGTGCGGCCCATGGGATACAGGACGACGCCGAACACGACGATCATCGCCGGGGCCAGCAGCGCCAGGGCGAGCGGCCACTGGCGTTCGACCTTCCCCCGTCCGGGCCCGGCCGCCGGCGGCGCCGTGGCCGTGGGGCGCCGCGCTGTGAGGGACACGGTCAGCCCCCGATGATGTGGTCGACCTTGGCCGCGGCGTCGGACAGCGCCTGGGCCGCGGGTGTGCCGCCGACCAGGCAGGACTGCAGCCCGGCCTGGATCTCCTGGCTCACCGCGTTGTACTGCACGACCTGGGGGCGCTCGATCAGCGAGCCGTACTGGGCCTTGTCGGCCGCCACCAGCGGCGCCTGCGCCCCGCCCGTGAGCTTCGGGTCCTCGTAGGCGCTGTCCCACACCGGCAGCGACCTCTCGACGTACTGGAGCTGGTTCTCCTTCCCGCACAGGAAGGCGACGAGCTGCCACGCGGCGTCGGGGTGCTTGGAAGTCGCGGTGACCGACAGGCCCATCGACCCGTCGACCGCCGGGCCCTGACCGCCCGGCCCCTTGGGGCTGACCGCGGGCTTCAGCTCTCCGACGATCTTCGACTGCTTCGGGTCGTTGGACTCGCTGTACATGTAGTCCCAGTTCAGCGCGATCGCCGCGTCGCCCTGGACCACGACCTTCTTGACGTCGTCCTCCAGGAGCTTGGTCGAGGAGGGCGCGCTGAGCCCCTCGTCGAGCGTGCGCTTCATCCACTCCAGCGCCTGCAGCCCGCCCCCCTGGTGGAAGGCCGCCTTGCCCGCGTCGTCGAGGAAGCGGCCGCCGAACGCGCCGAGAAGCTGCGCGTAGTCGCAGATCATCGCCTCGGCGTGCGCCCAGCTCCAGACCAGCGGATGCTCGACGACCTTCTTGGCCTTCAGCGTCCTGGCGGCCTCGAGCACGCCGTCCCAGGTCGCCATGGCCGACTCGTCGACCCCGGCGTCCTTCAGCATGCGGGTGTTGTAGAAGAAGAGCTTCCCGCCCGGGATCCACGGCATCCCGTACTTGCGGTCCTTGTACGTGATGGAGCCGAGCGTGCCGGGCAGGATGTCGTCCAGCCAGGCCTGCTGGTAGCGGTCGGTGACGTCGAGCAGCATGTTCTTGCTGGCCAGCTCCGCCGGCCAGATGCAGTCGATCAGCACGACGTCGTACGTGCCGGCCGGCGCCGAGATGACGATCTTGTCGTGCAGGGCCTCGTACGCGACGAAGGTCGGCTGGACCGTGATGTCCGGGTGGGCCTTCCGGAACGCCGCGAGCATGCCGCGGATGTCGTCTTCGCTGTAGCTGGCCTGCTTCATGAACAGGGCGTTCAGCGTGACGGGGCCCGAGGAGCCGCCGCTGCCGCGGGAAGGTCCGGACACGGCGCAACCGGGCAGGACCGCGGCCGCGCCGAGGACCAGCGGCAGGCTCAGGAGCCTCCGGCGTGAGATCGAGTGCATAACCAGCCTCCAGTTAGTTAGGTCATTTACCTAACGAAGTGGGCTAGGATATGTCAAGGGCAGGCACGAAAGGATCAAGTGGAGACGGGAGCTGCGGGGATCCGGATGACATCACTGAGCACGAGCGCACGGGCGGTGCTGGCGGAGCTCACGCGGCGCGGCCGGGCCACCCGGCCCCAGATCAGCCAGGCCCTCGGCCTGTCCAAACCCACCGTCTCCACGGCGATGTCCGAGCTCGAGGAGCTCGGGCTCGTGCGGGAGGACGGCTCCATCCAGGGGCACACCGGCCGGTCGGCGCTGCTGTGGCGCGTCGGCGAGGGGGCCGGTCACGTGCTGGGCGTCGACGTCGGCGTCACCCGCACACGCATCCACGCGCACGCGCTGAGCGGCGAGCGGCTGCTGGGCGTCAGCCGCGACGTCACGTCCCCGGCGTCCCGGTCCGGCACGGCGGACCTGACGGCCAGCGCCGACGCCGCGGGCGCGCTCCTGCGCGAGACGCTGCCGCGGCTCGGCGACAGCGGGCCGCTGCGGCAGATCGTGATCGCGCTCCCGACCGTCGTGACCGACAGAGATCCCGCCGCCGCCTCGCAGTCGCCCGAGGTGCACGACATGCTCAAGGCGCTGTCCCTCCCCCAGGCCCCGCTGCTCCTGGAGAACAACGTCAACTGCGCGGCCGTCGCCGAGGGGAACCTCGGTGTGGCGCAGGACGCCGCGCAGTTCGCGTACGTGCAGGCGGGCGTGCGGATAGGAGCGGCGCTGGTGCTCGGCGGGCGGCTGCTGCGGGGAGCGTCCGGCTGGGCCGGTGAGGTCGCCCACCTGCCCTTCCCCTGGGACGCCGGCCGCGAGCCCGTCCCCGAGGGCCTCGAACGCTTCCTCGGCGCCGAGGATCTGCTGCTGCGTACGGCGGCCGCGTGGCCGGCGTCGGAGGGAGAGCCGCCCACGAGCGCCGAGGAGCTGTTCCGGCGCGCCGGCGAGGGCTGCCCGCCGGCGCAGCGCGCCGTGACCGAGCACGCCACGCAGGTCGGGCGGCTGGTCGTCGCGGTCGTCGCGCTACTCGATCCCGGCCTGGTGGTGCTCGGTGGCGGGGTGGGCTCCAACCCGCTCCTCGTGCAGGGCGTCCAGGAGACCCTGAGCACCCTGTCCATCCCCGTCGAGATCCGCCGGAGCGGCCTGGGAGCGACGGCCACCGTCGAGGGCGCCGCCGTGCTCGCCCGCGAGCAGGCCCTGCATCGGCTGATCCACGCCTGACCTCCCGCCCATGCCCGGGCCTCCGCCATCGCGGCGGCTGTGCGCCGGGACGCGTGAGGTGCGGCCGGCCGGGAGACCGGCCGGCCGCGAGTGGCGGGCTACTTGCCGGGTTCGCCGACGAAGGTCAGGTAACTGGAGTCGCCCCTGCCCGAGATGCCCGAATTGGGCCCGAGGACCACGCGACCCGCCGGCATCCGCTTCTCGAAGACGACGAGCGGCACGTCCTGGCGGTCGGCGGGGATCTCCCACTTCGACAGGTCGCCCGAGAAGTCGTCGTCGAAGAGCACGGCGCCCTGGGGCGAGCTGACCTTGACGCTGTCGTACTCGCCGACGTCGCTGCCGCCGAGGTTGAAGCCGACCCGTCCGCGCGCGAAGGTGCCGTCGGTCCGGTCGTCGACCAGCTTGCCGTCGACGAAGGTGCGCAGGCGGTCGCCGATCGCCTCGATCCGCAGCGTGTACTCGTTCCCGGCCGCGGGCTCGATCGGGACGACCGAGCCGATGAGCGTGGAGCGGCCGTTGACCACCGTGCTCATGCGCAGTTGCCCGAGGCCGCCCGCGCTTCCGAGCGGTCCCCCGATGTTCCACACGTAGCCGTTGCTACGGTCCGGGGCACGGAACATCACGCTCGCGCCCACCTGGATCTGGCGGACCTTCACCTCGATGATCTGGTCACCCCAGTCCGCCCCGGCACGCGAGAGGGTCGCTCCGCCGCCCGAGACCCGCAGCCGGCCGCCGTCGACGATCTCGGCCCTGCGCAGGAACTCGCGCTTGCCGACCGTCATGCCGGTCCGCGTGAAGCCCTGGTCGCGCAGCCAGGACGGCCACCAGGTGCCCTCGCCCCGCCCGTCGAAGGCGACGTACACGGGCGCGGGCCTGGCCAGGTCGAGCGTCAGGTAGTCGGCCGGGGCGTTCCGGGACGCGTCGCCGTTGGCTCCCCTGACCAGGGTCGATCCGGCGAGCTCGGAGGGAAGCGACGTGATCTGGTCGCTGCGGTCGACGTACGCCGCGACGCCCTCCTTCGCCGTCACGAGCGGGTGGAGCTTCTCTGGCGCGATGACGGACACGTCGTCGCTGCGGATCTGCGGTGTGGTCCGCGGGACACCGAGCGTCTGGACGCCCAGCCGCTTGACCGCGCTCGCCTTGCGGCCCTGGACCTGCTCGAACCGGAAGGAGCCGTGCGGCCGGTCGACCCGCTCCAGCACGTACGACTTCCCGGCCTCGACGCGCGCCGAGACGACGGCGTCACGGGTGGGAGTCACCACCGGCCTGCCTCCGGACCCGCCGTCCTCGACCAACCGCACCGGCGTCCCCGGCCAGGGGTTCTTGATCTTCAGCGTGTCCGTCGATCCGGCCTGGATGCCGACCAGGGTCGGCGTGCCCCGGCTCACCTGGGTGCTGACCCGGTGGCCCCCGGCGATCACGACCGTCCCGTCGACGGTCCAGTCGTCCGGCAGCGCGGTCGCGATCCGCACCGTCCCGTCGCCAGCCTGGACGAGGGCGTCCTGCAGGGCGTTGGCCACCACCGCATTCCACGAGCTGTACATGTTGTGGATCGACGCGGGGTCGTCGTTGCGGCCGTGCCCGGAGAAGCCGTTCGGGAACTTCTGCAGGTCCGCGGTGCCCTGGACGAGCAGCCGCTTCATGTCGGCGGCGCGACCGAGGTCGGCGGCCCAGACCGGCGACTCGTCCCACTCCCGGGTGAGCGGGAAGACGCGCTCCGCGAAGGTGTCCTGCATGACGGTGGAGTCGGGGCCGGCCAGTCCCCAGGGGCTGAGCGGCTCCATGTCGGTGTTCTGGGTGTTCTTCGCCGGCTCGTTCGTGGCGGACCAGGCGTAGACCTTCTTGCCGTCGCGTGTGGTGGTGGGCAGCTCGGGCAGCTTCCGCACCGCCGCGCGCAGCCGGCCGGCCAGGCCAGAGTCCCCGCGGGTATCGGCGAGGCCGGCGATGACCGGGAACATGACCTTCATGCCCGCGAGGTCGGGCATGGGGTCCGTGGCGTCCCACTGGGTCTCGAACGAGTTGGCGTGTTCGAGGTGCAGGAGCCCGTCGTCACCTTCCTTCAGCAGGGAGAGGTAGAACTTCGCGACCTCGCTCATCAGGGGGTAACCCCGGTCCAGGACGGAGGCGTCGCCCGTGAACCGATACTGGCGCCACAGGTCGTGCGCCACTTCGAGGCCGCCGGTGAGGATCCTGTTCGTCCACGTTGGCGCGGCCCCGCCGACGCACCCGTCCGGTGTGCCGTCGAAGCGCAGCAGCTCGGGTACGCACACGCCGTCGGCGCCCGGCCAGTGGCTCTCGGTCCACGCCTTCATCTGCGCCAGGTGCGAGGTGTAGAGGTTGAGGTAGGGCGCGTTGAAGCCGGCGGTCCCCGCTCCGTAGTTGGCGTTGACCTGCTGGCGCAGGTTGAAGTGGAACCAGGTCGAGGGCGAGACCGGCGTGTCCTGCCAGGGGTAGAGCATGTTGGCGGCGCCCGCCTGGCCCGTCGGCAGGTCGCCTCGCTGGGTGGCCGCAGTCGTGTAGAGCTGCTGGGCGCGAAGAGCCTCGAAGTACTCGCCGGTGCCGTCCGGGGATGTGATCTTCATCGGCGCGGTCTGCTTCCAGAAGCCGTGCCACCAGTCCAGGTGTGCCGCGTCGACCCGGTCCCGGGTCGCGCCCTCCACCGCCTGGCGGCCGGCCTCGCCGACGTCGCCGCCGGTGTACGAGGGGACCCCCACGACGATGCGATAACTGCCGTCGGCACGTGGCGTGAAGGTCAGCCGGACCGTGTTCGCGTCGACCACCGCCGCGCTCACGTCACGAGCGTCGGCGGTGATGGCGGCCACGGCTCCGGTCTTCTCACCGGATGCGGAATCGGTGAAGGTCTCCGCGAGCGCGCCGATCCCGCCCTCGGCATAGGTGGCGGGGTTGCGCCCGTCCCAGAGGTCGAGGTCGGCGGTCTGCTCCTTTCCGGGCTCGGCGCCGGTGACCTCCAGCACGAGCTGGTCGCGGTCGGCGCGGACGAACGTGCGCGCCGTCATGCCCCTCCCGCTCTGCTCGAGCACGGCGTCGGCCAGGTTCAGCCGCCCCCGATAGTCGGGCGCGGCGGCGAGTTCGAAGAGCCCGGGAACGACGAGCCGGCCGGCCGACTTCAGGTCCGGGAACGTGTCGTTGCGGTTGAGCTGGGCGGTGAAGCCGTCCTGCGACCACACCGCCGCACCGAGATGGCCGTTCCCCAGGGGCATGCTCTGGTAGTCGCGCCAGGCCGGGCCCTCGAGCACCAGGTCGGAGCGCGACACCACGGCGGCGGTGTCCACCTGGAACGCCCCGTCTCGCCACGCTGAAGTGGTCTTCTGATCCGCGGTCGAGGCCGCCGGCGCGGCGCCCAGGGCGGGAGGGCCGGCCGCGACGGCCGCCGTCACGGCGACCGCGACCGCCATCGTGGTCAGCGCCTTGCCCATGAGGCACCATCCTTGTAGTCAATCGTTTGACTAGTGAGCGTCATGGGAGCATGATTGTCGATCAAACGTTTGACTGCAAGAGTCACCTTTTGCGAGCTCGCGCAAGAGGCGGATCTCACCCGGCCGGACACCCTGGGATGCCGCGGTCCGGCGCAGGGACCGGCTCACCCACCGATGGCCGGGGCGCCGATCCCCCGCACGTCATCGACCCTGGTCACGGGTGGGGTCACCGGCGCGGTCCCGGGTCTGGCCCCCGATGTGGTCACGGGTGCGGTCCCGGACCGCGGTCGACACGCTCAGCCGGACGGCGTGGTCGAGCACGCCGTGGTCGTAGGCGGTCTCGGCGTGCAGCGCCAGATCGACACCGGTCACCTCGTCCTCCTCGCTCACGCGGAAACCCATCAGCCGGTGGATCAGTTTGCCGATCCCGTAGGTGACCGCGAAGGCGTACAGCGCGACCACCGGGACCGCGATCGCCTGCTTGCCGAGCTGGGCCAGGCCGCCGCCGTACAGCAGACCTCGCGGACCGTCGGCGCCGGTGAGCGCGCGGGTGGCCAGCAGCCCGATGAGCAGGGTGCCGACGATGCCCCCGACCAGATGCACGCCCACCACGTCGAGGGAGTCGTCGTAGCCGTGCCGGAACTTCCAGCCGACCGCCTGCGAGCAGATCATGCCCGCGGCCAGGCCGATCACCAGGGCGCCCAGCACGTCGACCGAGCCGCACGACGGTGTGATGGCGACCAGCCCGGCCACGACGCCCGAGGCGACCCCGAACGTGGTGGGGTGGCCGTCGCGGCGCTGCTCCACCAGCAGCCAGCCCAGCAGACCGGTGCATCCCGCGGCCAGGGTGTTGAGGAAGACGGCGGCGGCGGTGCCGTCCGCGGCCAGCGCGGAGCCGGCGTTGAACCCGAACCAGCCGAACCACAGCAGCCCGGCGCCGAGCAGCACCAGGGGCAGGTTGTGCGGCCGCATGGCCTCGGCCTTGAACCCGATCCGCGGCCCGAGCACCAGCGCCAGGGCGAGGCCGGAGGCCCCCGAGGTGATCTCCACGACCAGGCCGCCCGCGTAGTCGAGAGTGCCCATGGCGTGGATCCAGCCGCCGGGGCCCCACACCCAGTGGGCGATGGGCGCGTAGACCACGAGCGCCCACACCGGGACGAAGACCATCCAGGCCGAGAAGCGGGCCCGGTCGGCGATGGCGCCGCTGATCAGTGCCGCGGTGATGACGGCGAAGGTGAGCTGGAACGTCGCGAACAGCAGCGTCGGCACCTGCCCGGTGACCGATCGGGTGGTGATGTCGTGCAGCCCCACGTGGGCCAGGCCGCCGATCAGCCCGCCGATGTCGGGGCCGAACGCCAGGCTGTATCCGGCGGCCAGCCAGACGAGGGTGACCAGGGCGATCGAGACGAAGCTCATCATGATCATGTTGAGCACGCTCTTGGCCCGGACCATCCCTCCGTAGAAGAAGGCCAGGCCCGGCGTCATCAGCAGGACGAGCGCGGTGCAGGCCAGGAGCCAGGCGGTGGCGCCGCCATCGATCTTCACCGGCATGTCATCGCCTCACACTCCTCAGGATGGCCGTCGGCAGGTTCCGCCACGGGCGCACCATGAGACTCACCGTTGGCCGTTTCATGGCGTATTCGGGAGTGTTACTGCGATGTTTCTTATTGCGAGGGCGTTACCGGCCCCTCACCGAACCATGCTCGACGAGTTCTTCGGCCAGGAGCTCCCGTACGCGCCGCCAGGCGTCGTCGGCCGCCGCGGCGTCGAACGTGTCGCGGCGGTCGCAGAGGAACCCATGACCGACGCCGGGATATTCGACGATCTCGTGGCGTACGGCGGCGGCCCGCAGCGCGTCCGCGATCACCCGGCGATGGTCCGGCGGAACGACGTGGTCCTCGGCGCCCACGAGGAGCAGTACGCGCCCGGTGATGCCGGGGGTCAGCGCGAGCGTCGGTTCCGGACGGCTGAGGGGGATGTCGGTGACCGGGATCCATCCGCCGTAGACGACGGCCACCGCCGCGAGGTCCAGGCGAGTGGCCGCGAGGTAGGCCACGTGGCCTCCAAGGCTCAGGCCGACCATGCCGACGCGCACGCAGCCACGCGCCCGCAGGTGATCCATGGCAGCGCGCACGTCGTGCACCACCTGGTCCCGCGTCAGCCGATGCAGAAGATCGAAGCCGCGCTCGCGGCCCGCCGCGTCGTGCGGGAGTTCGATCCCGGGGGCGACGCGGTGGTAGAGGTCCGGCGCCATCGCGACGTATCCCTCCGAGGCGAGCCGCTCGCAGACGTCGCGGACGTGGGCGCTCACGCCGAAGAGCTCCATCGCCACCACGACGCCGGGAAAGGGCCCGGGGCCGGCCGGGCGGGCGAGGAAGGCGCCCATCCGTGACCCGTCGGCGACGGTCGTCTCAACCGATTCGGTGAGGATCCGGTGCGGAGCACGCGAAGATCGTGTAGTCACGAGACGACGCTAACGTCGCCCGATAGTCGTAACCACTGGACGTTCATGCTAGTAACGGCAGTATCAGGATCATGACCGATGACGTCGAGCCCGCACGGCCGAGGGAACTAGGCGATTTCCTGCGCTCCCGGAGAAACCGCCTGCGTCCCGCCGACGTGGGGCTTCCCCCGGGCGCCCGCGCCGTACACCAGGCCTGCGGCGGGAGGAGGTCGCCACGCTCGCGGCGATCTCTCCGACCTACCTCGCGTTCCTCGAGCAGGGCCGGGATTTACGCCCCTCGCGTCAAGTTCTCGACGCGCTGGCCGGCGCTCTGCGCCTCGGCGCCGCCGAGCGCGCGCACCTGTACGAGCTCGTCCACCCTGCCGCGCCATCGGTCGTCGCGCCCGGAGGGGAGAGCCTTCCACCCGCCGTCGCGGCGCTCGTCGACCGGCTCGACCCGTGTCCCGCCTACGTCACGGGCCGACGCTGGGACGTGCTCGCGGCCAACCGTGCCGCCCGGGCGCTGTGGACCGACTGGCTCCTGCTGGCGCCCGACGCCCGCAACATGCTCTGGTGGATGTTCACCGACCCGGCCGCGCGAACCGTCTTCGTCGAGTGGGAGCAGGAGGCGTCCGCGCAGCTCGCGCGCTTCCGCTCCGCTGCCGCGCGCCACCCCGGCGACCCCGGCTTCGAGGAGTTGACCGCGCGGCTCAAGGCCGCCAGCCCCGAGGTACGCGCGTGGTGGCCGCAGCACGACATCGCGCCGCTGAGTTCGGGCACCAAGAGACTGCGACATCCGCTCCTCGGCGAGCTCGAACTGCGGCACGTCGTCCTGCTCACCGCCGACGACGTCGAGCAGAAGCTCGTCGCCTTCCTCGCCGCGGATTCCGACCAGGCGCGGATCGCGGAGCTGATCACCGCCGGGTAGCGGCCCGGCGGCCTCCTCCCCCGGTCCTGGATCGAGGGAGGAGGCCCTTCCGACGTCCGATGTGGAGCGTCCGTCAGGCCACCGAGGCGGGGAACCGCTCCCAGACGCGGTGGGCGGCCATCAGCCGCTGCACGGCGGTGAAGACCTCCGTCGCGGAGTCACCGGAGACCACGCCCGGCGTGCCGGAGACTCCGGCCTGTGCGAGCAGCTTCGCGCCCGCGCCCCAGGCGCCGATCGCCTTGGCGTGCCGCCAGCACTCCTCGATCATGAGCGTCACCCGCGGGTCGACCGCGGCGATGTCGCCGGCGCCCGCCTTGGCGTCGCGCGCGGGCAGTGCGTCGGGGGGCCGGCGCCGGCGCGGCCGCCACCAGCAGGGCGTCGAACTCGATCGACCGGGCGGTGGCGAAGGTCCGCTGCACGGGCATGTCACCCAGCATGCCGCCGTGCGGGGCGATCAGCAGCGGCACCATGCCGGCGGCGAACACGGCCCTGCGCAGGTCGCGTACGCCGTCGAGGTCGGCGCCGTCGTCCACGACGATGCGGACGATGCGGCCGTCGGACGGCCACTCCTTGCCCACCTGCGAGAGCGCGGGGCTCGGCGCCGGGTCGGCGAGCGGCAGGGCCGGCTCGGGCGCGGGAAGGCCCAGCCCGGTGGCGACCTCCCGGCAGAGGACCGGGTCGATGTTCGCCAAGCACTGGAGCTGACGCTCCTTGATCGCCTGCTCGTAGCACTTGCCCAGCTCGAAGGTGTAGGCGCGGATGATGTGCTCCTTCTCCACGGGCGACATGCTCAGCCAGAACAGGCGGGCCTGGCTGAAGTGGTCGTCGAAGGACACCGGGTTCGCGCGGACCTTCCTCGCCCTGGCGACCTCGACCGGTGTGTCGACGAACGCGTTCTCGGCGTCGCCGGCGACGAACGGGTTGCCGCCGTCCAGGGAGTTCGGCCGGTACGGCGCGACCCCGGCGTGCACGGCGTGCTGGTGGAAGCCGTCCCGGAACATGTCGTTGACCGGGCAGTGCGGCCGGTTGATCGGGATCTGCGCGAAGTTCGGGCCGCCAAGCCGGGTGATCTGCGTGTCGAGATAGGAGAACAGCCGCGTCTGCAGCAACGGGTCGTTGGTGACGTCGATGCCGGGCGGCAGGTGGCCGACGTGGAAGGCGACCTGCTCGACCTCGGCGAAGAAGTTCGTGGGCGTCCGGTTGAGCGTCATCCTCCCGACGGGCTGCACCGGCGCGAGCTCCTCGGGCACGATCTTGGTCGGGTCGAGCAGGTCGATGCCCTCGAAGGTCTGGTCGGGGGTGTCCAGGAACACCTGGATGCCGAGTTCCCACTCGGGGTAGGCGCCGGCCTCGATCGCGTCGTACAGGTCGCGGCGGTGGAAGTCCGGGTCCATCCCGCCGAGCATCTGCGCCTCTTCCCAGGTCAGGGAGTGCACCCCGAGCTTGGGCTTCCAGTGGAACTTGACCAGCACCGTCTCCCCGGCCTCGTTGACCAGCCGGAAGGTGTGGACGCCGAAGCCCTCCATCATCCGGAAGGAACGCGGGATCCCGCGGTCGGACATGTTCCACATGGTGTGGTGCTGCGCCTCGGTGTGCAGGGAGACGAAGTCCCAGAACGTGTCGTGCGCGCTCTGCGCCTGGGGGATCTCCCTGTCCGGGTGCGGCTTGCCCGCGTGGATGACGTCGGGGAACTTGATGCCGTCCTGGATGAAGAACACCGGGATGTTGTTGGCGACGAGGTCGAAGGTGCCCTCGTCGGTGTAGAACTTCGTGGCGAAGCCGCGGGTGTCGCGGACCGTGTCGGCCGATCCGCGCGACCCGAGGACGGTGGAGAACCGCACGAAGACGTCGGTCTTCTTCCCCTTCTTGAGGAAGCCGGCCCTGGTCACCGCCGAGGCGGTGCCGTACGCCTCGAACACGCCGTGCGCGCCAGCGCCCCGGGCGTGGACGACGCGCTCGGGGATGCGCTCGTGGTCAAAGTGCGTGATCTTCTCGCGCAGGTGGTGGTCCTGCAGCAGGGTCGGGCCGCGCTCGCCCGCCTTCAGCGAGTGGTCGGTGTCGCGCAGCCGCGCCCCCTGCGCGGTGGTGAGGTGGGCGCCCTGCTGGCCCTTGGACGTGGCGGGCGCGCCGGTCTCCGCTCCGGTCGGCGTGACGGTCGCGGGAGCGCCCTGTTCCTTCTTCGGCGGCAGCGGGTCGCGTGGCGTCGTCGGCTCCTCGACGGTCGCCGGGGCGCTGCCCGGCGAGCCGGGAACGTCCGGCGTCAGGAGGTCGGCCACCTTCTCGGCGGCGTTCTCCACGACGTCCTTGACGGCCTTGGCAGGCTTGCTGGCATCCATTCGGCGAGTTCCTCCGTGGAGCGGTACGGGCACGTCCGCGCCGCAGTACCCGCAGGTAGGAGACCGAAACATGCGCCCGCGCCGCCGGACGCCCCGGTGGTCGTGCGCCGCGGGCGTCACGCCTCCCTGATGCTGACGGCGGCGCGGTGGTGGCGGGGTGCCTCGACCTCGTCGAGCAGCGCGATCGCGAAGTCCGCGTACGTGATCCGGCTGGTCATGTCGCCGTGATCGGCGAGCAGATACCGGCCGGCGGGCGTGCCGTCATGGTCGAAGTCGCCCGCTGGCGCCACGTACGCCCAGTCCAGGTCGCAGCTCCGAAGCTCCTCGAGGCCTGCGGCGTGGCCGAGGGAGAAGGCGCGGTACTCGTTGGGGTAGCCGGGCTCGTCCATCAGGGGAGCACCGGACGCCCCGGGCAGGACCGATGCGAGACCGACCACCACCAGGCGGGGTACGCCCGCCTTCGCCAGGCCGGTGGACAGGGCGCGGGCCGACGCGGTGAAGAAGTCGTGCGGTGACACGGACAGGTCCGCGGCGGCGCTGATGGCGGCGTCATGCCCGGCGGCCGCGCGCTCGATGCTCACCGGGTCCGTGACGTCGCCCGCCACCACCCGCACGTCGCCCAGGTCGCCGTGGCCTGCGGGGTCGCGTACCACCGCGGTGACCTGGTGGCCGCGGCGGCGCGCCTCCGCGACCGCCCGCCGCCCGGCCCGGCCACCCGCTCCGAAGATCACGATGTTCATGGCGAACCACCTCTCACCAGAGGGCCGGAGCCCGTGTGCCCGGCCGATGCCCGGACGCTATCCGGAGCCGCGGTTACCGCCGGGATACCGGTTATCGTGAGGCCATGAGGGAACCCCTGCCCGCCGACATGTTCGACGAGCTGTGTCCGTCCTCGCTCAATCCGATCCGATTCGGTGACAAGTGGGCGCCGCTCATCCTCTGCTGCCTGGAGCACGGGCCGCGCCGGTTCTCCGAGCTACGCGTGCCGCTGAACCGCGTCACTCCCAAGGTCCTCACCCAGTCGCTGCGGTCCCTCGAACGGGACGGTCTGGTCCTGCGCACCGTCTACGCCGAGGCCACCCCGCATGTCGAGTACGAACTGACCCCGCTCGGCCGCAGCCTGCTCGAACCGCTGGCGGTCGCCTACGCCTGGGTGGCGGAGCACTGGGACGAACTGCTCGACGCCCGCGAGGCGTACGACGATGCCGCCCGCCTCGACCGCGCCGGCTGACGCCGGTTGGCGTCGCGGCCGCCTGTAGGGCACTGTCTGATAGTGATCGAACTACGTGTCCTGAACGAAGACGACTGGCCGATCTGGCGCGAGGTGCGGCTCGCCGCGCTTGCCGAGGCGCCGGACGCGTTCGGCTCGACGTTGTCGGAGTGGCAGGGAGAAGGCGACCGCGAGGAACGCTGGCGGGGCCGCCTCGCGATTCCCGGCTCCCACAATGTCATCGCCGTGATCGACGACCGTCCGGTCGGAATGGTCAGCGGCGTTCCGGCGGAGACGGCCGACGAGGTAGAGCTGATCTCCCTCTGGGTGAGTCCCATGGTTCGGGGCGCGGGGGTGGGAGGCCGGTTGATCAGAGAGGTCGAACGGTGGGCCGTGATGGATCGGGCGGCCAGGACGTTGCGATTGTCCGTGATGCCGGACAACGGCCGGGCCATCGCTCTGTACGAACGCTACGGCTTCGAGGACACTGGAGAGCCCGGCGACCTGCTGCGTGACGGCGTGGACCGGAAACAGGTACTGGCGAAGGCCCTGAGAGACGGAGCCGGCAACCGCCACTGACCGGCCGAGCCCCCCGGTATCCGCCGTACCGGGAGGCTCATCGGTGCTCGTGCGTGGGCGACATCACGATCGGCAGCCGGTGCGATGGCGGCCGCCGTCCGGATCCACCGGCCCGAGAACGAATCACTACCATGCCGATCATGGAGTCACTGGATCCTCGCCGTACCGCGTTGCTCCTCATCGACCTGATGACGCGCATCGTCGAGCAGCCCACCGCACCACACGCCGGATCTGCCGTGGTCGCCCGCTGCCTCGCTCTGGCCGAGGCGGTGCGAAAGGCGGGAGGACTCGTCGTCGCCGTGCGGGTCGAGCGGCCGGGCATCGCGGAGCAGCCGCCGGGCAGCGAACTGGCGGAAGGGGTGATCGGCGACCTGGAGATCGTGAAGCACACCTGGGGCGCGTTTCACAACACCGGGCTGGAGGAGGCGCTGCGTAAGCGCGCCATCGACACCCTGATCATCACCGGGATCGCCACGAACTTCGGCGTCGAGCAGACTGCGCGCTTCGCCGACGAGTTCGGCTTCAAGGTGATCCTGCCCGAGGACGCGGTCACCGCACTCGACGCACACGCCCACGAGTTCGCCTTCGACTACATCTTCCCGCGCATCGCCACGGTCAGCACCACCGCCGAGGTCGTGGCAGCACTGGAGTGAGAGCAGTACGGACAGAGCTCTCCGTGTCAGTCCTGTCAGCCATGATCGGTACGCATGAACCGTGCGTACCAGGGAGTGCCATGGCAGAGGTCATCAAGAGGCTTCTCGATCCTCGCAAGATAGAGCGGTACCTGAAGGGGGTTACAGACGTCGAAGCGCCGTGGAGCGTCGCCGGCCTCCTCTCCCAGGATATGTGGATCTTCAGCGGCCCCGACGGAATCACACTCAGCGCCACCCGCTGTGATCACGTTCTCATCGAGCCAGGGACACACAGACCCGAGCGTAGATCAGCATGGCCACTCAACGCAGCGAAGCCGCAGACGCTTGGAAGATCAGAAGAGGCCACCCGCGTGGTGGCGGATGGCCTCTGAGCTGTGTGGGCGATACTGGGATCGAACCAGTGACCTCTTCGGTGTGAAGCAGATCGGCCACATCCCCGACGTGCCATTGAAGCGGCATTGACCTGGGCTGACCGTCCACGGACGTCCGTACGGTTCTAGGGGCGTCCGTGGCCGTCGTCACCCAGTTCGTCACCCAGGCGGACCACCGGACGCAACGCGGCTTGCCGCTACGTCTCGCGTTACCCCGCCCATGTCACATTGAAGATCGTGATGAGCTCGTCGGCCTCGTCGACTTTGAAGTACATCACGCCGAAATCCCCAAATGTGGTCATACGGAATTCGGGCTCGTCCTTATAGAGAGCGCGTGCGTCCCAGGGCTCTTCCACAAGATCCGTTGTGCGCGAGATCAGAGCATCGAGCGCCTCTCCTGGGAGGCCCTTCATCTGGGACAGCGCCGCCACGTGGAGCTCCACGCGGTAGCTCATCGGCGGTCGGCCCAACCAGGAAAAGCGTCCTCCATCGAGACGAACTCATCGCGCCGATTCTCACGAACCGCTTGCTCGGCACGGGCGAAGTCCGGATTGGACACCGCGGCCGCGTGTAGCCGCCACACACGCAACAACTCACGAAGTTGCTGGAACCGCCATACCTCGTGGGCTGCATCCAGCGCGCTGTGGTACTCGCTGAGGAACTGTTCGTGCCACCGCTCCGGCAGCACACGCAAGATCTCCGCAGGGTCGTCCTCGGCGTGATGCACCGGCTCAGCAGTCATGCCATCAGGCTACCGCCGCAGCCTGGGGCACCCCGAATGTTCCAACTCCCGTCGTCCCGGCAGACTGTCGGCATGCGCAAGGACGATCACCCTGCAGACGTCGAGGCCCTCCTCCTCGATCCCAACTCGCAGATCCGCGCCTCCCAGGACGAGTCGGCATGCGGTGAGGGCGCCTGGGCGGGTGGGGCCGAGGCCGTGGAGGGCTACCTGCGCCAGGTGGTCGCCGATCTCAATCGAGTCCCCGGACTGGTGGTTGAGCACGCGGAGTTCGGACACTACGGCTCCGGCTACGCGTCATTTGTGGACGTCTTCCTGACCCGGCGAGACGGATCCGCGCGCCGCGTCGATCCAGACGGCTATACGACGGTTGAAGGATTGTCAGTGGCGTTGTGCCGGCCTCGCCCCGATCGCCTGCATCCTGTCGCCCGGCGAGCGCTCCCATCACCCCGACGGTCACGAATGCCACTCCATGCCATGGCTCGACGCCGTCACCGACATGCCGATCCCCGGATGGGAGGAAGGCTGCGAACAGATCTCCCAGGTCCTGGATCGGCACTGCATCACTCTCGTCGGCCCTCGCCTCCTCAGCCGGCCGGCCTTGCCCCACCTGAAGATCGACACGAACCTCGGCGACGGGCCGCACTATTCGATCTTCGACGTCTGGTTCCACTGGATGGACTGACGCCGCGACCGATCCATGGAATGCCGGGTCACCGGAACGGTAGTCACTCAGGCAAGACGAAGGCCGACCCGCTGGACAGCGGCCCGGCCTCCTGATCTGCACGAACGTGGTGGGCGATACTGGGATCGAACCAGTGACCTCTTCGGTGTGAAGCAGATCGGCCACATCGCTGACATGGCTTGGAAGCGGCCCTGAACTGACCCGACAGTCCGTGGACGTCCGCCTTCGTCTGTGACCGTCCACGGTCATTGTCACTCAGTTCGTCACCCAGGCGGACCACCGGGCACAACGCGGCATTCCGCTACGTCGTCGCGTTACCCCGCCCATGTCACGTTGAAGAGCGTGACGAGCTCGTCGGCCTCGTCCACCTTGAAGTACATGACGCCGAAATCCCCGAAGGTGGCCATGCGGGATTCGGGCTCTCCTTGTGAAGGGCGCGCGCGTCCCAAGGTTCTTCCACAAGATCCGTCGTGCGCGAGATCAGAGCATCGAGCGCCTCTAATGGGAGGCCCTTCATCTGAGACAACGCCGCCACGTGAAGCTTCACGCGGTAGCTCATCAGCGATCGGCCCAATCAGGAAAAGCGTCCTCCATCGACACGAACTCATCGCGCCGATTCTCGCGAACCGCTTGCTCGGCACGGGCGAAGTCCGGATTGGACACCGCCGCCGCTGTCGCGCGACCACGAGATCACCACCGTGGCCCGTGACGATTCGATCATGCGGACGCACGCGCTGCCGCGCTGGCGGGACGTCCCCCTCGGGCGCATCGACCCCAGCGCGGTGCAGACGTGGGTCAGCGACCTGAGCAAGCGCCTCGCCCCCGCGACCGTGGTCGAGTGCCACCGGCTGCTGTCGACCGTGCTCAAGTCGGCCGTACGTGACCGGATCGTCGGTGCCAACCCGTGCGAGGGCGTACGGCGGCGCAAGGCGGGCGACGATCGAATCATCAGCCGTGAGGACCTGGCCGTGCTACTCCCCCACGTCCCCCGGTCGCTACCGGGCACTCGTCGGCCTGGCCGCCGGCACCGCTCTCCGCTGGGGTGAATGCGTGGGCCTGCGCTGGGACGCCGTCGACCTCGAGGCCGGAACCGTACGGGTGGAGCAGGTGGCGGGCATGGTGACGCACAAGCCCTACCCCAAGTCCAAGGCCGGACGGCGGGAAGTTCCCCTTCCGCTCTTCGTCGTCGAGCTGTTCGCCGCACACCGTGAGCGCTACCCGGCCGGACCGGTCGGAGAGGCGTTTACCAACGCGGCGGGCGGTCCACCCCGCCGGACGTTCTTCCGGTCTCAGGACTGTGTCGCTGGGGTCGATGAGCACGTTCACCCCCGTGAAACGCGAAATGCCTCCGGCCCGTGGTGGGTGGAGGCATTCGTCTTCCCGTCGCAGGAAGTGCGACATGCCGTTGATCAGCATGGCAACCTCCTTCCGCAGGGCAGGTCAGGCGGGCAACTCCGGGTAGTTCTCGGGGGCGGCCCTCACTGGGATCTCGCGGCGCAGGATCCACGGTTCGTAGCCATCGTGTTCACAGTGGAGTTCGAGCCGTACCGGCTTGTCGTCGTATTCCTGGTGCCAGTGCTCCCCGCTGCTCACCCACAGAGGAGGCGGAGTTCTCCGCATCTGGAGAGTGCGGCCGTCGCCGTTGATGAGCACGATTTGCGGGATGGTCCGCGGGCTGTCGGCCCTGTCTATGGGTGGCTCGAACTGGAAGGGGCCCCAGACATGGGCGGCGACCTCTGCTTGCGTCGGGCCCCCGGCAAGCAGCGATCCGCTTCGCGGCTTGTCGTCTCGGATGGTGATGCGGATGCGCAGCTCGTGGAGCTGGTCTGGGCCAGTGAACCTGATGTTGAGGCGGGCGATGTCGCCTCGCTGCGCGGCGCAGGTGATGGTGAAGCGAGGTGCGCGCTCGGCATGCTCGCGACGTTGCTCGATGGCGGCGACTTGCTTTGCGGTGCGGTTGGCGCGGCTGGCGGCGAGCCAGGAGCCGATCGCTGCTGCGGCCGCGGCGCTTGCGGCGATGGCGTTGATGACGTTGGGATCCACGGGATCTTTCGGAGTAGGGGTCACGAGGTGGGCTTACCTGCCCGACATGTCCGCCGGGGTGAGCATCCCGTTGCCAATCGAGACGGATGCTCAATTCTTTGCTTACGTGGTTCGGGTGGTCACCTTGAACGGGAGGATGAATGGCGGTTCCCGGCACTGAGAAGGACTTCGAGAGGGAAGCCCTCAATGCGCTGAGGCAGGGGAGGCCGGAAGAAGCGTTGGCGTGGGCGACTCTTCTTCAGGCCAAGCAGACACGTGGCGTCCAGTCAAAACTCGCCAGTGTGGCGGACCAGCTGTCGTTTCTGATTTCTGAGCTGGAGAACCTTCGTAAGAAGCTTCGCTGACATGTGCACCCACCGGTAGAAGTTCTGCGGCAGGCGAGGACTCGGCTCAGTCCTCTGCCGCCTTGTTGGGAGTCCTCAGCGGATACACCAAGAGGTCAGTGTTTCTCGGCCCCAGGTTGTCCTTCGTCCGGCCCGGTGCCGGGGAAGTGAGGAAGCGGTCCCGCGAGATGCTGGCGATTCGCGCTGATGTCGATGACAGCGACCCAGTCGTGCGCGGCCCACTTCGCCAGGTCGTTTGCGACGGTGTCGAGGTCGACTGCGGCTATGCGCCGCACTCCGGCATCCGTCAGGAGGTCGTCGTATCGGGTGCCTTGTGGCTCACCGCGCAAGGCCTTCGCCCACCTGCGCAACAGTTCGATGTGCAAACCGATCCCGCTACGGCTCGCCCGTGCCACTGGAAGGAGGTTGTCGGTGTGCGCGGCGGCTTCGGCCTCGGATTCCATGCCAGTCTGCCAGTACTGACGTGTCTTCGCCGCTTCCGGGCAAAGGTCGTCAGCGGCCTGGCGATCCATGAGAAGCCAGGTCGCCGACTGCTCCGCGGAAGCGGTCCAGGCAGCAAAGTCCTTCTCCGACATGATGTAAGCGGCCGCCTCGTGCGTCCCCATGTTCTGGACGCAGATGAGCGCCTTGTAGTTGGGGACCTCGTCGAGGCCGCGTGGCGGACCGGGCAAAAGCATGTCCCTCCAGCGCTCGAGGCGATGTTACGTGGGCCATCCATAAGGAGGCAGGCGTTCTCGAATCCGCGATGGCGATAAGCTGAACCGGCGGACGGGCGAGCCTCCCGCAAGGATTTTCTTGCGGGAACTTTCATTTCCTCAGGGTTATTTTTCACGCGGGTGGAGCCGAGTTTCACGACAGTGTGAATCGGATCAACCAGCGGAACGGGTGACGCATCCGTGGCACGACCCGGCGCGAACCACGGGTAAACCCTTCGGTCGTCTCAGGCGTCCCAGAAGGTACTCGGGGACTCAGACGACAGCAGACCCCGGGGAAGCACATGGCACGCAGGAAGTCGGTCAACCTGTTCTGGCCGATCATGATCGCGGCCCTCGTGATGGCCGGCTGCATGAACCTCGTCAACTCGGTCTTCGGCGACGAGGAGACTGCCGTCAAGGCGGCGCCGGTCCCGAGTCCCGGCCCGTTGCCCAACCTCGCGCGCAACTCACTCGATCAGGCGAAGAGCCAGCTCGAGAGCCGCGGCCTCCGCCTGGTCGCGGAGGGCATCGGCGGCCGGGACTATTGCTTCCAGGACGCCTACTGCTTCATCTACCGGATGACACCGAAGGCCGGCACGGTGGTGAAGCCCGGCGACGAGGTGCAGGTGCGGTTCGTGACGGGCCCGGAGTGGGGCTTCTACAAGGACCACCGGCGGATGCCCAAGGTCGTGGGCTGGTCCGAGGACCGCGCGAAGAGGGTCTTCGACCTCGTCAGCGAGGTGGTGGAGACCGACGAGAAGGAGGTCAGCACCGTTCCCAAGGGCGAGAGCAGAGTGATCGGCCAGTCGCCGAAGGCGGGAACACGGCTACGCATCGGCCAGACAATCAAGCTGGTGATCGGCTACAACTACGGCTGGAGCACCTCCGGCGGAGGTGGCGGTGGCGGCGGGGTGGATACCGACGTCCACCACGATTCCCACGAGAGCAGGTTCTGTAGCAGACGCTGGTGGTGCTGAGCATGGCGCGTGATATGACCCACGGCGGCCGTCGGCGTGGCCGCCCGCCCGGCAAGCGGAAGCCGTACGCGTGGGAGCGGAAGCTGGTGAAGTCCAGCATCCCGGAGACCGAGCAGCCGGCGAAGTGCAAGGCGTGCCAGGCGTCGACAACGAAGGGGAAGCTCCGGTACGGCTACTGCACGGGCTGCTGGAGCTCCGACCAGCCCAGGTGACGTCGGCCAAGGGTCGTTACTCGCCAGATCGGGGCCCGCCGCTGGGCGCAGGCAGTAAGCGAGTCGATGTGCTACACAACCCTGGCCCGGTGCCAGCGAGGCGCCGGAGACAGGAGAAGACCATGTCTACGCGTCCGCACGACAAGGCCAACGAGCTGTTCGAGGTGGTGCGGGTGATCTCGCAGCTTCTGCAGCTCGACAACTCGGAGGTCGCCGGCCTCGCGCTGGAGCTCGCGAAAAAGCGGGAGGACTGGGACTCTGCAGAGCACTCGCTTCTCGCCGTGGGTGTCCTCGCGGGGAGGCACCTGGAAGCAGAGGGCGGGACGCCGGTCCAACTGATCCTCTGACCGGGGTTGGCGAGAAGCGCGAGGCCCGGGCCCCGCCTCCGGCGGGAACTCCCGGGCCTCACTTCCAGACGTCACCGCGGTGCGCTGGCTACGTCGATCAGGCTACTCCTCCGGCAGCTGCATGAGGTGACCGTCGCGCACCACGTACCGCCGCAGGCCGGTGGTCCGTCGCCATCCGTCCGGGCTGCCCGGGATGATCGTCAGCCAGCCGTCATCCTCATCGTCGTCGTGTCCTTCGGCGGCGTCGCGCGCGATCTCCTCGGCCTCAGCGAGGACCTCTCGGGCCTTGGCCCGCTCGGACAAGCGCTGTTCCCAGCCCTCGTCGTCCATGCCGCTCATCATCCCTCGCCCGTAAGCACCTCGTCGACGGTGGAGGCCAGCAGCGCGGCGGCGGCCGAGATTACCCGCTCAGCCGGGAGCGCACGAGCGCAGCGCGCAGCTGGTCGAGGTCGCCTCGGTACGCCATGCTCATCGCATTGGACGCGCGCATGGTGCACTGCGCCTGGGCCATGGTCTTGCTGATCTCGCCCCCATGCCAGCGGCACAGGAAGGGCGTTTTCCTAGTCGATCGCGCCGGCAATCGGGCGGATGGTTGCTTATGTCGGCAACATAACCTGAATTATGTTCCCGTCTTAGCGATCTTGAACGTGCGACAACCCGAACGCAGCTCAACCCCGTACGATCCGGTCACATCCCGATTCGTCACTTCGGCCCTACTGCCGCAGCCAAGACGCTGCAATACCGCAATGAAGCGCATCCTGCTGCAATTCTTGGGCTTTCTGGCAACCGCCGTTCTCGCGGTCTTCGCAGCAGTACTTATGGAACGCAACGGAGTAGACGCCGCCCTTTGGCTACCCTTCCTGGCCAACGGCGTGCTCGTCCTCATCGTTGCCGTCTTCACGGCACGCCCCGACCGACAACGCATGCGGTCCGCGCGAGAAAACCCCGGCGAACGACTCAGTCGCCGCATCGAGCGCGTCAACTCTGCCTTCACCGAGGCAGCCGCCCTGATGGACGAACTCCGACGCGACCTCGAAGCCCAGCAAGACGCCCGCGACGCGCTCCTCGCCGAAGGTCAACGACAGCAGGAGCTTCTCAGCATCAACAAGGAGGAAGCCGAGAGAATCGACAAGTACCTCACCCGCCGCGACAGGGACAAGGAGCGCAAGTCGCTGTACCAGCAAGTGGGCTTTTTCGTCGCCGGACTTCTCGCGAGTGTGCCGCTGAACCTACTGTCCAACTGGCTCAGCCACTAAGCCGCGGCCGACTTCTTCGCCCGCCGGCCCGGCCGGGCACCGCCACGGCTACGCAGCACCACACCCGACTCCTGCAGCAGCCGATGCACGAATCCGTACGAACGGTCCGTCGCATACGGCCGCTCGCGCATCGATCCCCCGCCGCCCCTGACGATTCAGCTCAGTCCTCAGCCGCTCTGCTCCTTTGATTCACGGGGGCTTGAAGATCAGACCTTCCGCCAGCCGGGCACCCACGCCCCATCCTCGGTCACGGTGTAGTCGCCGAACAGGGCCGGGCACTCCTCGCGCATCAGCTCGCCAATGCGGCCGAACACGAGGCGGATCTCCTCCTCGGCGCCGGCGGCCGTACGGGCCTCGATCGTGTGCCGCAGGGTGCGTAGGTGGCCGTCCAGACCAGGCCGGTCGCGACGCCCTCGGGCGCGAAGCGGCGCATGAACGAGGTGCGGTGCTTCTTCTCCGCGAACGGCACGCCGTCCTCGTCGAGCCCGAAGTGGGCCGCCATCCAGGTCTGGAACTCCTCCATCCGGTCGAGCATCTCGGTCGCCCGCTTCATCAGCTCGGCGTCCTCGCGCGCCCACTCGGGGAACCAGAACGGGATGTCGCTCAGCCGGACGAACCGCAGCGACTCCTGCGAGATCGCGACGCCGGGGCGGTGGCGGACGAGTTCGTGGGTGAGCACGCGGGACACGTTGTGCAGCACGAATGAGAACGACAGGTGCTCAAGCACGCTGCCGTGCGCGGACGCGAGGATGTTGGCCAGGTACGCCTCCTGGTCGGTGCGCACCCTCGCGACGTTCGGGTTCAGCCCCGGCTCAAACGACCGGTAGCACAGCCGCCCGGCGAACTCGGCGGGGTCCTGCGGGGTGAGCTGGTCCCGGTCGAGGCGCTCCAGCCACGACAGGCCGCCCACGTCTTCGAGGTAGCGGCCGAGCTCGTCGTAGTCGACGGACGGTTTGCCGACGAGGAACACCTCGGGCTCGACGCGGCGCATGGCTACGTCCTTAGGTCAGGGGGTGTGCTGGCGGATGAAGAGGTTGATGCCGTCTGCCATGATCTGGGCCCGCTCGCGGCTGAGCTGGTCAAAGTGGCCGTGTGCGGCGTCATTGCGGCTGCCGGCCCATGAGGTGATGTCCTTCATGTCCTGGGCGCTGATGGCGTCGATGCTGCGCAGGGCGCTGGCATAGGCGTTGATGCTGGGCTTCCCCGTGACGGCCGCGCCGGTGGCCGCCACCATGGAGCGAAGGAACTCCTCGAGGGCTGCACCGGCCAGCATGACGGGTGCGGCTGGGTGCATTCGCTGGTCGTCGAGGAGTTGCTGGACCTGTTCCATGAGGTCGGTGGCCGCTTCCATGCGGGCGGTGACGGGGAACGGCAGGGTCTCGGCCATGCCGTCTTCGACGAACTGGGCCCATCCCTCAAGCGCCTGGGATAGGCCGGTCAGTGCGATGTGCGCGGGCTCCGGATACTCGGCACGGAATACATCCTCAGCCGCTGTGAGGAACTTTGTCCCAGCAGCGTGACGCCGGAGGAATTCCAGCGCGGCCGCGCCCAATGGTTGGAAGGTCGAAGCTCTGCCGCTGACACCCTGTGTCCTGCGGAGCCTATCAGCCTCCGCTCGCGCCCACTTCAAGAGCTCGCTTCTGTCATGCGGCATGATGTCCGTCCTCCCTCTTACGCACGTCCGCTCAGCGTGCCCTAGTCAGCTGGCTGGCCGCGAGGGATTTGTAGCCGTACCGCTGCCAGGTCATCTTGGTGCTCACGGTGCCCACCCTTCCTGCCAGCCGGGCCGGTGGCGATACCCTCGCGCGAGCAGGCGGACAGCCTCCCCGAGAGCGCTTGAGCGCTCGCATTCCATGAGGTCAATCGGGTCGCTATCCGCGTGGTACGGCGTGTCCGGGGGCCATCTTCTCGCCTGATCCTCATAGGCGGCGATGAGGCCCAACTCGGCCTCACATCGGACGATCGTCTGGCGCGGCTGTTGCGCGATGACGTGGCGGGCGTCGGCCCGGCGGAGTTCGGCCGCCACGTCGAGCCCTCCAGGGGCGGTGAGGCTGATGTTCCACCCGTGGCCTCGGGTCGTCTGCTCGCCGGGGTATGCCGGGGGCGGCAGGTAGTTGTCGTCGCCGTGGCCGAACATCGCCCATTCGCCGTAGGTGGCGGCGCGGGCGGTGGCGAGGTCGCTTTCGATGGTGGCGCGTAGCCAGGCGATCAGGTCGTCCACGGCGTCTCCTCAGAACATCGCGGCAGGCCAGCTCTTGCTGGTCTCGGCCCAGGTTGCGCCGCAGACGGTGCATTGCCGTCGCGGGTGCCGCTCCATCATCGCGGTGACGTCGATGGTCCGCGCATGCGGGCAGCCGCGGCGCGGGCCGGTGTCCAGGCCGCTGAGGATGCCGTGGATCGCGGCGGTGTCCGCGCGGAGCCCGGCGTAGGCGGCCGACGAGGTGAGCACCGAGGCGGGAAGGTCGGCGTCGCAGGCGGGGCAGAGCGCAGCAAGGACCTGGCCGGTGACGGTGGAGGTGACGGGCACCGCGGTGGCGTGGGTGCAGCTGGGCCGCGCGGTCGTTGGCGTCCTGCGGTTGACCGGGGCCGGCCTGCGCGCTGGTTTGGCCGCCCACCATACGAGAAGCGCGGCAGCGGCCCAGGCCAGGGTGATGATGGCGCGCCGCCAGTCCTGGTGGGCGACCGCGAACACGGCGGTTACCATGCACATGCCGGTGGTGGAGCCTGCTGCGATCGCAGCGAGCGGGCGGAGGCGGTGGGCGCTAATGGCAGGTCATCCATCAGCTGGCCCTTTCCGGTGAGGAGCTCCTCGATGTTGTCGGCAAGTTCCTTGTAGATGTGTGGTGCTTTGACGTCCGCAATCGGCACCCCGGGCACCTCTGCACGGCGTCTTGCCTCCGTATAAGCCTCCTCGCTCTGCCGCTGCGGCGGTAGGTACTTCATCTTGAGCAGCGAGGCGTAACGCGGTGGGAGCACTGGCAGCGTGGCCCGGAGTCTTTCCCTGGCGGCGCTGGCCTGAGGCGTATTGGGGTGTGCCTCGATGTCGCCGTAAGCGTCCCCTACCCGCTGGAGCTGCTCGATCAGAAACTCGCGGCGATCCCGCTCGCGCTGCTCCTCGAGCTGTCTCTCGAGGTTCGCGCTGGCGGCTTCCCTCTCCTCCGCGAGTCGGCGATCGGCGTCCTTGCGGTCCTGCTCCCGTTGGTTGGCGCCATCCTCGCGGTCGCGCCTGGCGGTCTTGATCGTGATGAAAAGGTCCCAGGCCGCGACAATCGCCGCTGCGAGAGTGCCCCGGCCCTGCAGTTGGTCAGTCAGAGTTGAGGAGTCGGGCGGCGCCGGCGGCGGGGTGGCCGTGACGGTCACGGTGGCCGTTGCAGTTACCGTCACGGTAGGCGCGGGGGCTGGGGTCAACGGTCCCCTCCGAGGCCGTCGCCGCGTCGGAGGTCGTGGCATTGGGGGGCGTGGTGGTTATTTCCCGGTCGACCCAGATGTTCGGCGGGTTTTCTGCGTTGGTGTAGTCCACCTGGGCGTAGCCGCCATCCTGCACGACCACAGGATCAAGGAACCATGTGCCGTCGGTGGAGTCTCGAATCCAAACCCAGCCGATGATGGGTTCCTGGCTCACGAGAAAGGGCTTCTCATCGCCCTCTTGGTAGCGCCTCTGAACGAGCCATAGGGGGTAACCCTGGGGGATTACTACGTGTGGCGGTGTGTGCTTTGTCGGCTTGGTCTCGTTCATGGGCAATCCTTCAGGGTCGTTCGGGGGTCTCCTGGTCGTAGGCGAGGAGCTGCGCCGCCAGCTCGCGCCGCTCGGCCGGGGACAATCTGACGGGCCAGTGACCGGGCAGCAGCAGGACGTCGTCCGAGCGTACGCAGGCGACGACGAGCACGGGGGCGGGAGAGACGATCACAACGCCCCCATTGTCTCGTGCCGGACCGGGTCATGCCGAGCCTTCGGCGCCGCAGCTGTGGCCGCCGGGTGAAAAAGACCCGCGAGACGTTGTGCAGCACGAAGCTGAAGCTGATGTGCTCAAGCACGCTGCCGTGCGCGGACGCGAGGATGTTGCGGAGGTACGTCTCCTGGTCGGGGCGGACCCGGGTCACGTTCGGGTTGAGGCCGGGCTCGAACGACTGGTAGCACAACCTCTGGCGAACTCGGCGAGGTCCTGCGGACTGAGCTGGTCCCGGTCGAGCCGCTCCAGCCAGGACTCCCCGCCCACCTCGTGGAGGTAGCCGGCGAGCTCGTCGTAGTCGACGGATGGGCGGGCAACGAGGAACACCTCAGGCTCAACGAGGCGAGTCATAACGTCCAGTCCTCCACGAGGGCCACGTGAGCTCGGAAGAGAGCACGTTCCAGCAGGAGGGGGCTTAGCTGGGGGCGCGGGTCGCGGGGGCGCCCCTCAAGCATCCGTCGGGCGAGGACCATGGCGGTTTCAAAACGCGGGTTGTCCCCTGTCACCTTGCTGGCCCAGAGCGACGCCCAGTCAGGTAGGCCAAACTCGTCTAAGCGCTCGTGATGGATGAGCGCGATGCCGCCTTTCTGGATCAAACGAGTCGCGTCTGTCCAGGCCGCCGAGTGCAAAGCGTTGATGCCTCGATGGACCGCGAAGAGAGCGTGATAGGTCTCCGACTGTCCAAACCTCTCGAGGGTTCTGGGGTCTGCGACGACCGACATGATCAGATTGCTCCCTCGCGCACGGTACTCACGAGGGCCATCCGGGTGATGGATACGAGCGACGCTGTGCGGCTCGAGGTTCATCAGAACGATGTCGCTCTGAGCTGGGTAGACCTCGGCGATGTTGCTTACCTCTTCATTCGTTCGGGGTTCTGTCATGGCCGCCAGTCGTCCTGGTAGTCGGGGTGCCAGTCGTACGCGGTAGCCTCAAGCTTCAGCAGGTGCTCGGCTTGCGCGTGCTCGCCAACCTCGGTATAGCTGCCGCCGACCACGGAGTCGAGGAACTTGAGGCGGGCCATGGCCTGGTGGGTTTCGTCGTGACGGGCGTGGAGGAAGGCGATCAGGTCATCCATCGAGCGTCCCCTTCTCGCTGAGCAGCTCGGCGATGTTGTCGGCGAGCTCTTGGTAGATGTGCACTGGGTCAACCGTCTGCACCGTCTTGCAGACTTCCTCCGCCCGGCGCTTGGCCTCGTCGAACGCCTCCTGATGCAGGTACAGCGGGGGGAAGTATTTGGCCTTGAGCAGGGAGGCGTGCCGCGGCGGGAGAACCAGCAGGGTGGCCTTGAGCTTTCCATGGCGGCGGGAGCCTGGGGCATGCGTGCGTAGGCCTCGAGTTCGCCGTACGCGTCACCGGCCCGCTGAAGCTGCTCAATCAGGAAGTCGCGGCGGTCGCGTTCGCGCTGGGCATCGAGCTGGCGCTGGAGGCGGAGATCAGCGGCTTGTCGCTCCTGTAGCAGGCGCTGGTCGGCTGCTGCCCGTTCTTCCAGTAGTCGCCGGTCAGCGTTATTCCGATCTTCTTTCCGCTGTTTGTCCGCCTGGGCTTGGTCGGCCTCGCGCTGCTTGTTGGTGATGACCCAACCGATCACGGCAATTGCCAAGGCCAGGACTGCTGCGGCGACGGTCCCCCAGCCCTGCAGTTGGTCGGTAAACGACGCGGTCTCGGAGGGCGCCAGCCGAGGGCTGAACGTGACCAACGGGTCTGCGGTGAAGATGGGTACCGGGGTGGGTGTCAACAGTGCCTCTCAACGGCGGTCGTCAGGCAGACGAGCCGGTCAGGGCCCATCCGTGGCCTCCTGTTCGGGAAGGGGCTGGCCGGCGGCTTGGGCCGTGAGGACGGCGGTCGGCGCGCGGCTGTCGGCGGGGTGAGCGGGCCCCAAGGGAAGAGGTAGAGCAGGCCGGTAGGATAATTATCTTCGGTAACGTGCCACGCTTGGTGATCGAAGACTTGAAAGCATCTCCCAACGCTTCGGCAATCACCTTGTCTCGATCAAGGTTCGCGTGCTGATAGATCACGCCGCCCGAGGAGAACCATGGCCCATGCGAGTCATCAGCCCCTTGGGACTCGCTGCCCGTCCGTCGGCAAGGCTAGCGGCCCCCAGCCCCCGCTTAAGTCCGGAACCGTCCAGCTCTACACCGCCTGAATCAGCGAGAACCAACGAGTATCGACACTATGACCCAATTGGCCATCGGTTGCTATAATAAACATCTCCTAGCAGTCCAGCCGGGCAATCGAACCCATAAGACACAAAAGAGCCACCTTCGCTATCGTCGATAACCTGCCCCCATGCGCGATTGATGGTCACGTCCAAGCCGAACTCATTTTGATCGTGCGAAGACGCTCAGCACCCGGACCCTGCGGGACATCCGGTCCGTCCTGAAGCGGGCCGTGGATCGCGCGCAGGCACGGGACAAGGTCAAGCGGAATGTGGTCCTGCTGAGCGAGGTCCCAAGGGCAAGGAGGGCCGTCCGTCCAAGTCGCTCACCTTCGATCAGGCCGCGGCCATCCTCGACGCGGCAGAGGGCACGACCATGCACGCGTACGTCGTGCTGTCCCTCCTCCTCGGCGCCCGTACGGAGGAACTGCGCGCGCTCACCTGGTCACGGGTGGACCTGGACGGGAAGCCGGATGCCACTCCTCCTGTGCCGCCATCCATCATGGTCTGGCACTCCGTACGGGCCGGAGGAGACACGAAGACCCGCAAGTCGCGGCGAACGCTGGCACTGCCCAAGCGGTGCGTGGAGGCGCTGCGGCTCCATCGGGAGAAGCAGGAGAAGGCGCGGAAGAGGGCCGGCGACAAGTGGCAGGACCTCGACCTCGTCTTCGCCACCCGTCACGGAACGGCGCTCAACGCGGGCAACGTCCGCCGGGCCTTCCGGACCGTCCTCAAGAAGACCGACGTCAACCCCGACGACTGGACGCCTCGGGAGATGCGCCACAGCTTCGTCTCGCTGTTGTCCGACAGCGGTATGCCCCTGGAGGACATCTCCCGGCTCGTGGGGCACGGCACCACAATCGTGACCGAGACCGTCTACCGCAAGCAGCTCCGCCCGGTCCTGCTGGACGGCGCGCAGGCGATGGACGATCTCTTCCCCGCCCGGGAACCGTAGTCACTCAGTTAGTCACTCAGAAGATCAAAAGAGGCCACCCGCGTGGTGGCGGATGGCCTCTGAGCTGTGTGGGCGATACTGGGATCGAACCAGTGACCTCTTCGGTGTGAACGAAGCGCTCTCCCGCTGAGCTAATCGCCCGGGATCGTCTGCGCCTTGCGGCGCCGACGGGGAAAACCATACCGCACTCGAGGGGGTGATGGCGAAAGCACGGCCCGGTCGGCTCGATCGTCCCGCCTTCGTCAACACCTTCGAAAGGTTCGCCAGACCGTCCCCGGCGTGGGGGTGTGGTGTCATAGCATCGTGATGCTCCATGCTCGACCTATACGCACGACCTGAGATCATTCGCCCGCAATGGCATCGCCGGCGCGGCCCCGCCGACACGCAAAGCAGAGGTAAGGACAAGCCTGTTGGTGATGTTTGAGCTGGTAGATGACCGAATGTCAAGCTGTGATGTGCGTTACAGAAGGGCCTGGGGGCGGAATCTTTCCTACGGGTCTCTTCGTTCGCCTCGTAGCACGAGCGCCCGGCGAGGCCCGACCGCACAGTGAAGACGCAGTGAAAGCCCCTGACAGGGGACCCGACGACGAAAAGGTTTGGCTGACGATGAACAGCACCACCGTCTCTGCCGAGCTAGGCCTTCGGCTTGTGGTCCCCGACCGTACGACCGTCCCCCTGCTCGCCGGCCTGAGCTACACGGCCGAGGATCCGTACGCCATTCGGATGGCCTTCCACGTGGGGAATGACGAGCCGGTCGAGTGGATCTTCGCCCGCGAGTTGCTGACCGTGGGCATCGTGCGGCGCGTGGGAGACGGAGACGTCCAGGTCTGGCCGGCCCGGTCGGACGGCGAACGGACGCTCAACATCAGTCTCACCTCGCCCTTCGGCCAGGCCCTGTTCGAGGTGCCCCTGGCCCCCCTCACCGAGTTCCTGCATCGGACCTACGAGCTCGTCCCCGCCGGCCGTGAGACCGACTTCATGGACCTGGACGAGGAGCTCACCAACATGCTGTGGAGCTCCTAGGGACTAGCCCAGCCTGCGCTGGATGCCCCGCATCCGCGCGATCTCGATCTGCTGTCCGGAGACGACGTCCTGGGCCATCGTCCGCATGGCCCGGTCCCGTCCCCGGCGCAGTTCCTGCGCCGCCATGCGCACCGCGCCCTCGTGGTGCCGGATCATCAGCGTGAGGAACAGCGTGTCGAAGGCCCGCCCCCGTGCCGTACGCAGCCGGGTGAGCTCCTCCTCGCTCGCCATGCCGTAGCCGCCCGCCCCGTGACCGTGCGCCGGCGGAGGGGTGCGGCCCAGCCCCCGCAGCCACGACTCCATCACGGCGATCTCCGGGCGCTGCCCGTCCACCACGCGGTCCGCCACCGCCGTCACCAGCGGGTCGCCGGTACGCGCCGCGGCCAGCCCCGCCATCTCCAGCGCCTGCCGGTGATGCGGGATCATCGCCTCGGCGAACCGTACGTCCGCCGCCACCGGGCCCGCCTCCGCCGACGGGCGGGCAGACGCCGGACCGGACTGCCCGGGAGCGCCGGGGGACGATCACCGGGGGCGTCGGCGCGCGCCGGTGGAGTGGCCCCGGACGAGCAGGCGGCCAGTGCCGGCCCAACTGCCAGCACAACCGTTACCAATCCGGTCCGCACCGGCCGCGGGCTCGACATAACTTCCATAGTGGGCGATGATCCGCGGGCATGGGGGCGATGTGAGCAGACCGAGGCTGAAGGCCGCGCTGGTGGCGTCCGTCCTCCTCCTTGCCCCGGCCTGTGCCTCCGGTGAGCCCACGCCGTCCCCGACGGCCGCCCCGACCGGCATCCCGGGGCAGGACGAGATCAGGCACAGCCCCAACATGACGCTGGTCGCCAACGTCCCCCTGGCGGCGCCGTTCGACGGCCCGGACGACTGGGGCACCGACCTGGCGTTCCAGGGCCGCTACGCGTTCGTGGGCAACTACCGGGGCTTCACGGTGCACGACATCGGCGACCCCGAGCATCCCAAGGCCGTCGCCCGGGTGGAGTGCCCCGGCGGGCAGAACGACATCTCGGTCTCCGGCGACCTGCTGTTCCTGTCGGTGGACGAGCCCCGTACGGACGACACCTGCGCGAGCGACGCCGGAGACCCGGCGGCCGCGGGAGCGTGGGAGGGCATCCGCGTCTTCGACATCTCCGACAAGGCCCACCCGCGCTACCTGAAGTCCGTACGCACGGAGTGCGGCTCCCACACGCACGCGATCGTGCCGGGCAGGGACGCCGGCACGGTCTACCTGTACGTCTCCTCCCCCGGCCCCGAGCCGGACACGACGAACTGCGGGCCGCCCCACCAGAACATCTCGATCGTGGAGGTCCCCGTCGGCGACCCCGGGAAGGCGCGGGTGGTGGCCAAGCCCGAACTGTTCGCGGGCAGGCCTGCGGGAGAGGAGGAGACGGGCGGCTGCCACGACATCACCGTCTACCCGGAGAAGCACCTGGCCGCGGGCGCGTGCTTCGGCGACGGCGTCCTGCTGGACATCTCCGACCCGGTACGTCCCGAACTGCTGCAGACCGTGCGCGACGAGAAGAACTTCTCCATCTGGCACTCGGCCGTGTTCAACAACGAGGGCACCAAGGTGGTCTTCAGCGACGAGATGGGCGGCGGGATGGCCGCCACCTGCCTGCCCTCGGTCAGCGCGACCAAGGGCGCGGACGCGATCTACGCGCTGACGCCGGAGCGCAGGCTCGTACGTCAGGGCTACTTCAAGATCCCCCGGGCCCAGGGCGCCGAGGAGAACTGCGTGGCCCACAACGGCGCGCTGGTGCCCGTCCCCGGCCGCGACGTGATGGTGCAGGGGTGGTACATGGGCGGAGTCTCGGTCTGGGACTTCACCGACTCCGCCCGCCCACAGGAGATCGCCTACTTCGAGCGCGGGCCGCTGCCGCCGGATCTCCATCTCGGCGGATCCTGGTCGGCCTACTACTACAACGGCTACATCTACTCGAGCGACATCACCAAGGGACTCGACGTGCTGCGCCTCGACGACCCCCGCACCGATCCCGCCAAGGCCGTACGCCTGAAGGAGCTCAACGCCCAGAGCCAGCACGCCTACTGATGATCACGGGTCGAGGTCGGCCGCCGAACGCTCGGCGAAGACCTTCATGGCCTCCAGCGTGATCGGCCCGGGCGCCTGCGGCAGCACCTTCCCGTCCACGGCCCTGATCGGCTGGATGTCGCGGGTCGTGGAGGTGAGGAACGCCTCCTCGGCCTCGTACAAGGCCGAGATCGGCACGTCGGCCTCCTCGCCGCCGCACCATTCGAGGGTGAGCGCGCGGGTGACGCCGGCCAGGCAGCCGGAGGAGAGCGTCGGGGTGACCAGGCGCCCGCCGGTGACGATGAAGATGTTGCTCCCGGTGCCCTCGCACAGGTTCCCGGCGAGGTTCTCGAAGATCGCCTCAGCGCCGCCGCGCTCCTTGGCGTACGCCAGGGCCTTGGCGTTGTCGCCGTAGGAGGTGCTCTTGACGCCGGCCAGCGCGCCGCGCTCGTTGCGGGGCCAGGGCACCACGGTGACGTCGGCCGTGGCGGGGAACGGCGCCTGCTCGCCCACGATGACGATCGCGTTCGTGCCGGCCGACCCCCGGTCGGAGCCGAGCGGGCCCGGGCCGCTGGTGTAGGTGATCCTGATGCGCGCCAGCGGCCACTTCGGCGCGGCCGCCAGGCAGCGGCGGACACCGTCGGCGATGGCGGCGAGGTCGGGCTCGGGCAGGTCCATCCGCTTGGCCGACAGCGCCAGCCGGTCGAGGTGGCGGGTCAGCGCGAAGGACTCCCCGTTCACCGCCTTGACCGTCTCGAACACGCCGTCGCCGACCATCAGCCCGTGGTCGTACACCGAGACCACGGCCTTGTCGGGCTCGTACAGCTCCCCGTTCACCCAGATGGGTACAGACATCTCCTGCTCCGTTCGTTACCGATGTCGCGGCCCGCCCGCGGACGCGAGGCCGATGAGCCGGGCGGCCTTGAGCTCGGTCTCGTGCCATTCCCGCCGGGGGTCGGACCCCCAGGTGATGCCCGCGCCCGTACCGAACCGGATCGTGTCGTGCTCGATCCAGAAGGTGCGGATGCCGACCGCCAGCGCCCCCTCGCGCCGGTCGGCGTCGACCCAGCCCACGGCCCCACAGTACGGCCCGCGGGGCTCAGGTTCGAGCTCGTTGATGATCCGCAGCGCCGACGACTTCGGCGCTCCGGTCACCGAACCCGGAGGGAAGGTGGCGGCGAACAGCTCCGGCCAGCCGGCGTCGCCGGCCAGCCGCGCCCGCACCGTGGACACCAGATGCACGAGCCCGGGGTGCTCCTCGACCGCGAACAGCGAGGGCACGGTCACAGAGCCTACCTCCGCCACGCGGCCGAGGTCGTTGCGAACGAGGTCGACGATCATGAGATTCTCGGCGTAGTCCTTGTCGAGGAGATCGTCGGCCGTCACGCCGGTGCCCTTGATCGGCCGCGACTCGACCACCGCACCACTCCTGGACAGGTACAGCTCCGGCGAGGCCGACACGACCGTCAGCCCCGGCACGCCCACCACGGCCGCGTACGGCGCGGGATTGCCCTCGGCCAGCCGTACGGCGAGGGCGAGGGGGTCCACGTCCGGAGAGGGCAAGGGGGCGGACAGGACGCGGCAGAGGTTGGCCTGGTAGACCTCCCCCTGCTCGATGTAGTCCCTGATCCGCTGGACGCCCCGCTCGTACCCCTCCCGGTCGAGGGACGTGGCCCAGGCGTCGCGGGCGGGTCCCCGCCACGGGCCGCGCGGCCGGGGCAGCGGAGCGGGCCGGACCGTGTCGAACCGCGCGCAGACGACCTTCCCCTCGTACGACACGACCACCGCCCACCAGCCGGAGCCGTCGAGGGCGGACAGGTCGGTGGTCACCTCCCGCAGGCCGGTGGCCAGATACCCCCCGATGTGGGCGAAGCCGTCGTACACGTGTCCATTCTCCCGCCCCTGCGCCGGAAACACGTGCCGTCCCCGTGGCTGCCCGGCCGAAGCCATGAATCAGACGGCCTGGCGAGCCAGCAGGCCGAGCAGCGCGCGGGCGGCCGGGAGCGGGGCCGTACGCGGCAGGGCGCCGTACACGGTGCGGCGCGGCGCGAACTCGCCGAGCGACCGCAGCGCCACGTCCCCGCGTACGGCGGGCGCGGCCATGGCGGGCACCAGCGTCACCCCGAGCCCCGCGGCCACGTAGCCGAGCTTGCCGGTCCACTCCCCGATCCGCAGGTCGACCCTGGGCGCGAAGCCGGCCCGGGCGCAGGCGGCGCCGAGCATGGTCACGGTGCCGGGAGGCGCGCCCTCGATCCAGCTCTCGTCGCGCAGGTCGCGCAGGTCCACCTTCTCGCACCCGGCCAGCGGGTGGTCGGCGGGGAGGGCGACGAGCAGTTCGTCCTCCATCAGGCGGGTGACCTCCACCTCGGGACCCGCCCCCAGCCCGGAGGGATAGTCGCTCACCACCGCGATGTCGATCTCCGCCCGGCCGAGCCCGTCCATGAGCGCGGTGCTCAGGCCCTCCACCATGCTCACCGCCACCTCGGGGCGGGACGCCCGCAGCTCGCGCAGGGCGGCGGGGACCAGCACGGCGTTGGCCGTGGCGAACGCGCCGACCCGCAGCCGCCCGCCGGTGCCCTGGTGGATGGCGGAGAGCTCCTCCCCCGCCCGGCCGAGCCGCTCCAGCACCTCCCGGGCGTAGCGGTGCAGCGTCCGGCCCGCGGGCGTCAGCCGCACTCCGCGGGGCAACCGCGCGAACAGCGGGCCGCCCGCCTGGGCCTCCAGGGACGCGATGCGCCGGGACACGGCTGACTGGGTGTAGTTGAGCTGCACCGCGGCGGCCGTGAACGACCCCGTACGGGCCACGACGTCGAGCAGCACAAGCGCGTCGGTGTCGAACATGCTCCGATCCATGAGCGAAGGGAATGGGTGTCATGCAATCTAGTCGCTGGTGGAATGACTTGTTCCTCCCATAACGTCCAGGACGTGATTGCTTTTCTTGGCTTGGGACGCATGGGCGTCCCGATGGCCGGCCGCCTCGTCGCCGCCGGTCACAAGGTGGCCGTGTGGAACCGTACGCCACGGGACGTGCCGGGCGCGGAGGCGGCCCCCTCCCCCGCCGCTGCCGTCGCCGGAGCGGACGTTGTGATCACCATGCTGAGCGATCCGGACGCGGTGTCCGAGGTGGTGCGGGCGGCGTTGCCGGGCCTGCGGCCGGGGTCCCTGCTGGTGGAGATGTCCACGATCGGCCCCGACGCGGTGCGGCGGCTGCGCGGCCTGCTCCCCGAGAGCGTGGGCCTGGTCGACGCGCCCGTGCTCGGCAGCGTGGGCCCGGCCGCCGAGGGCACGCTGGTCGTGCTCGCCGGGGGCCGCCGCGAGGACCTCGACCGGGTGTCGGACGTGCTGCGGGTCTTCGGGACGGTCCACGAGGCGGGCGGGCCGGGATCGGGCGCGGCGGCCAAGCTCGCCGTGATGAGCGCGCTGGTGACCGCCCAGGTGGGGCTGGCCGAGACACTGGCCTACGCGGACGACCTCGGGGTCGGCCGCACCGCCCTCCTGGACGTCCTCGGGGCGACGCCCCTGGCCGGGCTGGCGGAGCGGCTGCGGCCGGTGGTCGAGTCGGGCCCGTTCGAGACGCGGTACGCCCTCGGCCTGGCCGCCAAGGACCTGCGCCTCGCCACGGAGGGGCCGGGGAGGCGCCAGACGGTGACCGCCGCCGCCCGCGACCTGCTCTCGGGGGCGGTCGCGGCCGGGCTGGCGGGGCACGACCTCACCGGTTTCAATACTCCTGCCCGCGTCATCCCGTGGAGCCCACCCCGGAGTGGCTCTCAGGTAGGACGAGTACCTAGAGTC